>NZ_JAGJEF010000261.1:0-301 GCF_018100875.1 Pseudoalteromonas sp. MMG012 | reverse complement strand
TCTATTCCAAAACTCTTATCCAAATCTGAGGCTACTTAACAATATTTTTAAATAATCCTTAAGTATGTGAATGGTTGTTGGTGTTAAAGTGACTAAATAATTGTATCAATATAGGAACTGAGGTAAGGTTGAAATACCAACAAAAATAAATTTAAATCGAGTTGTTCTTATGGATAGGCTCGACTTGAGGTTTTGAAGATATGATGAAAGTTACTTTGTTTTTACTCATGTTTGTTTCTACTTATGCATGGGCTTGCACGACTAAACAAGACCAGAAAGAAGAAATATCATTTGCCTATGG
>NZ_JAGJEF010000260.1:0-307 GCF_018100875.1 Pseudoalteromonas sp. MMG012 | reverse complement strand
ATTACTTGTATTTATTTATGCTTATACTGGTTTCATTTTATTACTATCAATATCAGAATACATACTATACAACGTATATAAGGTAGAATTTTTGTCATTTATCTATAATCATTTCGAAAAATTTATTTACTTAGGAATGGCTGCTATTGCGACTACGCTATACTCAATGGTCATCTGCCATGAGAAAGATTTAAAAAAACAGATAAGCGACACGTAGAAATCATAATTTAAGTATACAATACTTCAATTGTTAAGGCTCTAAGTAGAAAAATAAGTGTTAGATGGAAACGACTTAAAATCCATAAGA
>NZ_JAGJEF010000026.1:0-60086 GCF_018100875.1 Pseudoalteromonas sp. MMG012 | reverse complement strand
TTTGGCTGTAGCTTAACTCTCTATTTTTGATGGCTATTAAAAATGGGAGGATTACCGTTTGAAGATATCAGATATGCAGATCAGGAAATTAAATACGCTTCGAGGACTCGCAGCACTGATTGTATTTTTTACCCACTTTAGTGATATAACGCATTGGCTTGATGGGGCATTAGGTGGAGGCTCTGGTGCATATGGTGTTATGCTGTTTTTTTACTTAGTGGTTTTTTGATGTCTTATTTGTATTTAAATAAGACTTTTACAAAGTCAAATATCCAGCACTATTTATTAGCGCGCTTTGCGCGGGTATTACCGCTATATTTTGTGGTTGTCCTTAGCGCGTATTTTCTAACTTTATCCGGTAATGATAGTTTATACAGCATACCGGACTTCAATTCGTTATTAGGCCATTTGCTCCTGGTTTATGGTGAAAGTGTATTTTGGTCAATACCCGCAGAAATTCAGTTTTATTTCATTTTTTTGATCTTTTGGTTTTTCGCGAAACAAAGAAGTGGATATATTTATGCATTTATCGTTGGGGTAATGGTTTTATTATTTCTTACCAACTTTCCAAGGTGGTATGGCGAGGTCTATGAGATCCCCTATAATTTTTTTAACGTTTTGAGATCTTTGCCTTACTTTTTCGTTGGAGTGATTTTCGGCATGCATTATCACTCCTTTAAGGTTCCAGGTTATTTAAGAAAACATGGTTTTATACTGGTTCTAGGCCTAATTCCACTAATGTATCCTGAGTTTTCATTTGTTTCCTCTGACGCAAAAAGAAGAATGTGGCTGAGCTATGAAGTTTTGTTTGTGATGAGCACGGTGTTTTTTTGTATTGTCTTTTTGGTTCCGAATAACAATATAGTGTTAGTAAATAAATTGGGGGATTTTTTGGGGAAAATATCTTACTCATTATATTTATTGCATATGCCCATTATTGTAAAAGTGAATCAATTTACATTATCGGTGGAAATGAAATTATTGGTGTCTTTAGTATTAAGTATCTGTGCGGCCTATGTATCATATCGATACTTTGAGAAACCATTGGCAATTCGAATAAGAAAGAGTATTAACCGCCCTAAAGGCAATATGGCGAGTTAAGCAGTACATTTTTATGTCGACAGCGAAGTGTGCTCCCAAGCTATGATTGCAAAAAGAGCGAGGTGTACACCTGCGCTCTTTGCATTCGTTTATCTAAGTATCTTTGTGATTCATGGATTGCTGTTGGATCAGCTTTTTCAGTTCCTTAATTTCACTATGTAGGTCTTCTATCGTGGGGATGTTTTTAGCTGATTCTTTTTCTTGACGCATTTTTGCTCGCTCATCTTCCATCACATTGACCACAATGCCGATGACCATATTTAAAAATGCGAACGCGGTAAAAAAGATGAAGGATAAATAAAATACCCAAGACATTGGATAGACTTCCATTGTTTCATACTGAATATCAGTCCAGTCTTCGAATGTCATTATTCTGAACAGCGTTAACATGGATATCGCAATATCACCCCATAGCTTAGGGTTTATTTCATTGAATATAAAACTGCCAATTGCAGCGTAAATGTAGAAAATGATGAACATCAATAAAATCACATACCCCAATTGCGGTAGTGCCTTTATCAATGAATTTATAAGAATTCTTAACTCGGGGACCACTGACACCATTCGGAGTACACGGAATACCCTGATCAATCTTGCCAGTAACGCCATTTCACTGTCGTTGATAGGGACTAGACTGATAGCCACCACGAGCGTGTCAAAAATATTCCAGCCCTTTTTGAAAAACCGCTTTTTATCGTCATCAGCAATAAAGCGGACAGAAATCTCAAAGAGAAAGAAGAGTGTGATAAAAATATCGAGTACGTGGGTGATTGAAATTGCTGTATTGGGTAGTGAAAAAGTTTTTGCGCCAATCTCTAATGCGGAAATGATGATCACAGCAACAACGGTGAGCTCAAATATTTTGTTGTTTTTTAGGTTATTCAGATTTAATTTAATAGTTTCGTACATATGCTGCCAGTTTGTTCAGTAGTATGGGTTAAACGCTGCATGATTATATCCTAGTTGAGTTGCAACAGTAGATATGATTTTTGTTAAAAGTGTTACAGGTGGTGTTTCAATATTCGGGTGGGTAAATATTTAAGACTCAAGTTATTGAGCTCATCTAACCATATTGTTAGATGAGCGTATGATGGTCGGGTGGTTTATTAAATTAAAAATCAGCCAATCTTAAGAGTGTATCGCGTGCATGCAGATAGGCACTAGGGTTGCTACGCTTTAATATGTTTAGCTCAGGCAAGGATTGCGTTATCGCTTTAGCGTTAAATGGCTCTGAGCTACCAAAGAGGACTTGGCTTTCAAATTGTGGCGCTTCGAAGTTCAGGCCTTTAAGATCATTAATACAACTGGTGTCTGGTTTTGACCATAGGTTACGGATAAAGCTTTGCATAATGTCTACGCCACAGGTATTGGCATTTTCCTTGGTACTATGTGACACAAAGATCACACCATGCTCTGTTTCTGGTAATTCAACATAGCGCTGATTACTGCTGGTAAAGGCACTTTGGACAATCGGAATATAGTAATGGGGTGTTTGTGGGTCTAAATCACCATTGAGCACCAATGTTGGCATATAGTGCTGTGTTGGCTGGTAGGCATAGGGGTCGATATAGCGATTTCCCCACATTTGTTTATCAATATGTCTTTGATAAAGAATATATTCTGGAATACATGAAATTGCATCCTTACAATATTCAAGTTTTGTATGAATATCACGCTCGTTGTAGTTGATTTCATTTTGTACGATAAGTTTCGATACGATTGGGGAAGAGTCAAATGGGTCTTTGGCAGCCAATTCAATAAACTGCTTGCCTGTACCGGTAAACATAAAGCGATGTAAGTTATTGAGTGCAATCACATCATTCGTGTTACATCGAGCTAGTCTGTGGTACATAGGAATGAGTATCTGCTCAACAGAGCGACTTAATGCAATCAAGGAGATGGCTTGCAGTTCAAAGCGTTTAAAATTTGTCGCTGGGCAGTGTTGACCTGAATAAACCTTGTTGACTAACATTTTAAGTTCATCGAGTGAGTTGAGGTTTAATTGTGAGCGACAAAAGTCATCGTTTTGGCAATATGAAAACATATCAGCGAAAATATTATTGAAGTTTTCATCCCATGAATCAAGGCCAAATTTTTCACTCGGTACAACCGAGTCTAAAATGATCCCTTGTGCGCCTGTCGGTGCGATTTGACTAAACCTTTGTGCCCACAACGTACCGTATGAAGCGCCATAAACGTAACTGGGCAGCCAATCAATCGTTTTACTTTTAGAGATCATATAATCAAGATCTTTTGCAGCAGAGGTAGTGGTAAACTTGTACAGGCCTTCACCCCATTGCTGGTGGAGCTCGTCAAAGCAGGCTTGTGAATACTCCGCGTAATCAGCGGAGGGTTGAGTTGTACACGCTAAATGTGTTGACCACCCAACACCACGATGTTCAATGACATAAAGGTCATAGTCTTGAGTGAAGTGATTAAGATTGGTTTCAAACTCTTTGACATAGAAGCTTGCAGAGGCACCAGGACCGCCTTGTAAAAACCAAATCTGACCTTGGCTATTACCTGATTTAGCGGGATATTTAGAAACGAGTACATCAATTTTCTTACCATTGGGTGCATCCCAATCTAACGGTACTTCAGCTAAGCTGCATTGGTTTCTGTCATCGTAACTTTGAAACTGGGTCGGGCAGTTGCCCCACTCAAAGTCAATATATGGGCTATAGCTCGCTGTTTCTAGTGGACTTGCCCAGGTGTTAAACGCACTTATCACGCCTAAAGTAGAGAGTACTGTTAGCAGTCGTGTCATGGTATTCCTTCCTATTCACGTTGTAATTAAGTTACCTACATATAACGGTAATTACCTCGAAAAATAACAGGAGACACCAACCGGTTGGTTACAGAATCAACTATTGAGACGTAAAAACACACACCATCGAGTAAATGTAAATATGTTTAGAATCATGGCTATAGTAAATTTCGTTGGCGTGGTCAGCATATAAGTCAACCAATGCAATAGCTTGATAATCAACTTAGAAGAATAATTTTTTTCTTACTATTTTTCTATATTCACTCGGGGTTTGTTGTAGCCGAGTTTTGAACACGCGTGTTAATAGTCCTTGTGCATTAAATCCAACCGACATTGCCACGTCTTGAATTGAAAGGTTGCTATTTGCGAGCAGCTCTTTGGCATTTTCTAGCCTTAAAACCTGTAAATAATCAGCTGCAGTTTGTCCTGTGGCTGCTTTAAAACGACGATTGAAGGTTCGATAACTCATATCAAATTGTTTGGCTACGTTGGCTAAGAGTATGTCGTTGGCGAAATTGTGTTTGAGCCAAAATTGAATAGCAGCGATTTGTTCATCGGGATGTTTATCAACGGCTCCTTCTAAATAACGTTGTTCTTCATAGGGTTTTCGAATTTCATGAGAGAAGTTTTGCTGTACGTGATTGGCTGCAGCAACACCATAGAGTTGTGAAATTAAATGCACAATGATATCAGCTAAAGCATTAAGACTGGCAACGGTGTAAATACGTTCGGACTGTGTAATGAAAAAATCAGGCTTTAAGTTTACTTGCGGATAATTCCGTTCAAATTGTGTAGCGTAATGCCAGTGGGTTGTTGCAGGGTGGTTGTTCAACAGTCCGGACTCAGCTAAAAAGCATACTCCAGTACCGACACCAATAATGGTTCCACCTTGTTGCCAAGTTAAGGCAAGTTGTATCGCAATGTCATTGTGACGCCGAAGCACTGGTCTTGGGTTACGCCAAATACTTGGCACAATGACATAATCTTGTTCAGCGAGCATATTTAAATCACCATTTGGACTGAGCTGCATCCCTAAATTATTTTCAATTGCGGTATTATATTGTGCAAGCCAATTGAGCTTCAATGGTCTAAATTTTGGCCCTAAATGCCGCTTCGCATAGGCTTCACCAGCTCGGAGCATTTCGGCAGGAAGTGTGACACTTGTGAACAACATATGTTCATATAGTGTAAAAGCGATATTTATCGGTTGTTTCATCTGGACTGACCACTTTGTTTTGGCGAGTATTGCACTTTATTTGTCTTATATTATAAAATTTTTTATTCTCTTCCAACTAGAATCAAGTCATTAGCGGTTATTAAGACAAGAATATTATGACAGCATTACCAATTATCGTAGGTATGGGCGGTATTAACGCATCAGGCCGAACATCTTTTCATCAAGGGTTCAGACGTATTGTTTTAGACAAGCTAGACCAAAAAGCGCGGCAAGAAACATTTCTAGGTTTAGCGACTTTAATGAACTTAGTTAAGTATGAAAATGAGCAACTCGTGACGTCTAACGGTGATGTCATTGTTGTTAGCGACATTGAGGCAGTACTCGGAGAGCAAATCAAAGCGGGTACATTGATCCGAAAAATAGAAAAGAATCACTTTGATGTTGATGCAACACATTGGCAGCAAAAATTGGCAATGAAAGCGAATAGTGATGATGGTCTCAGTTTTACTTGTCGTATTAAAGATTTACCAAACCCTATCCCAACATCATGGCAAGTAACTGAAGTTGATAAAAAGACCGCTAACGTAATTGTTCCCGATCAACTTGATGTTAAGCATGATAGCTATAGAGATAATCCAATTAAAGCTGCGGGTCAATTTCCTACCGGATTTGACCCTGCGATCATGTATAACAGTCGTTATCAACCTCGGGGGCTACAGGCAACTATTTTTGCGGCAACGGATGCAATTCGCTCAACAGGACTTGATTGGCAAACGGTGATGGATAGTGTTGAACCCGATAAAGTCGGTACGTATTCAGGGTCAATTGCAGGACAAATGAATGATGAGGGGTTTGGGGGCTTAGTTCGTAGTCGCATGAAAGGTGAGCGAGTAAGCACCAAGCAGTTGGCACTGGGATTAAATACGATGTCGACTGATTTTATTAATGCTTATGTTACTGGCAGCGTGGGGACAACATTTACAGCATCAGGGGCCTGTGCAACATTCTTGTATAATTTGCGTGCTGCCGTGAATGATATTCAAGCAGGACGAACGCGTGTTGCGGTTGTTGCCAGTGTTGAATGTGCGCTCACACCAGAAGTTATCGAAGGATTTGGTACGATGGGGGCGTTAGCAAATGAAGAAGGTTTGCGTAAATTAGATAACACTGACACAGTTGATCATCGTAGAACCAGTCGTCCATTTGGAGATAATTGTGGTTTTACAATTGGTGAAGGCGCACAAGTCGTTATTTTAATGGATGACGCACTGGCACTGGAACTTGGTGCTGACATTATGGGATCGGTTGTTGACGTATTTGTTAATGCTGATGGCGTAAAAAAATCGATTACTGCGCCAGGACCGGGTAACTACATTACAATGGCTAAATCGGTTGCTTTGGCAGAGCAAATTGCAGGTTCAGAAGCACTAAGAGAGCGAAGCTTTATTTTGGCTCACGGCTCAAGTACCCCGCAAAATCGTGTGACTGAGTCTTTGATTTATCACAAAGTAGCCGAAGCGTTTTCTATTAATGGTTGGAAGCTTGCGGCACCAAAAGCGTTTGTTGGCCACACAATAGCCCCTGCAAGTGGCGATCAATTAGCAATGGCGTTAGGGGTGTTTAGTCATAATATTATGCCAGGCATTACCACAATAAATAAAGTTGCAGAAGATGTGCATGCCACACATTTAGATATTCGTAATGCGCATTATGAGTGTGACCCCATGGATATTGCATTTGTCAATTCAAAAGGGTTTGGTGGAAACAATGCTACGGCAACTGTATTTTCGCCGACTTTGACTAAAAAGCTATTAAGTAAGCGATATGATGACAGTATCTGGGCACGTTATAGCGATAAAGTAATACAAACAAACACAGTGCAAGCGCAATATCAACAGGCTGCAGATCTTGGTCAATATGACCTTATTTATAAGTTTGGAAATGGAATGCTTGATGAAACAGCGCTGAAGATTGAAGCGGATAAATTAACGCTGCCAGGCTTTAGCAAGGCTGTAAAGCTCACTGTAAGTAATCAATATGGTGATTTAAAGTAACGCTTTAAATAACTATGTTAAGCAAAGCAGGGCGCTCATAATGAGCGCCTTTTTGCATGTTGAAGATCAATAATCCTACGAAATTAGCGTACTGTATGTAAAAAGTGCATGTGTTTATGGTACTGGTCTAAAATGTCATTGATAACAGCCTCTTTTGACCAACCCATTATATCGTAATCTTGCCCACCTTCGCGTAAATGCACCTCTGCACGATAATATTTATCTTCGCTATCATCATCGTCTTCTTCTATGTAGCTAGGTTTATCAGATGCCCTGCGACGCACTTCGTACTTGAAGTCAAGTTCTTCGCCCAGTAGCACTAATAAACTAATACGACCAAGTTTCTCATCTTGCTCTATTTGAGTTTCAATATTGTGTTGTTTCAATTCACTAGCGACTGAATTAACAGCGGAGAGGGCTGTATTATTAATGAACTTATTAACATTGGGCTTACTTGGGAAGTCAACGATGTTACCGAGTCGCTCTTGCCAACTTGTTGCGGTATTGCCATTGGCAGGCGTTAACTGAGCGGTGTTAAGCTGTAAACTTTCGCGTTTTGCAACATCCACTCTGAGTGCTTTAATTAAGCCCCATGTCGCGATGAGTAAAATAACAGCAAAGGGAAGGGCACTGGCGATTGTCATCGTCTGCAATGCGCCTAAGCCACCAGCAATGAGCAGTACAGCCGCAACAACGCCTTCGCCACCAGCCCAATAGATTCGCTGCCAAATTGGTGTATTGTCATTACCATTTGAACACAACATGTCTACAACCATTGAACCCGAATCAGATGAGGTCACGAAAAATATAATGACCATTAACGTTGCAACAAATGACAGTACACCCGACATAGGGAATTGTTCTAGAAATACAAAAATAGACACTGCTACGTCTTTTGAGACAGCATCGCCCAAACTGGTGACGCCTTTATTTATGATTAAATCGATGGCTGAGTTACCAAAGAAGGTCATCCACATGAGTGTGAAACCTGTAGGGATGAACAAGACACCCATAGCAAACTCACGAATAGTTCGACCACGAGATACTCGAGCAATAAAGAGCCCAACAAAGGGGGCCCATGACATCCACCAACCCCAATATAAGATTGTCCAGCCGCCTAACCACTCGGTTTTTTCATAGGCGAATAAATTAAAGGTATTGCGAACAATGTCAGCTGTATATGCCCCCACATTTTGTACAAACGCTTGTAATAGATAAATCGTTGGGCCCAATATCAGCACAAACAACAGCATGAGAACAGCTAAGCCCATATTAAGCTCTGACAAGCGACGGATCCCTTTATCTAGACCCGTGGTGACTGACAGAATGGCTAAACCAGTGACAACGGCAATTAATACGACTTGAGTTGTCAGGCCAACGGGCACATCAAACAAGTAGTTTAGGCCGGAATTCACTTGTAAGACGCCGTAACCTAAAGAAGTAGCAACACCGAATACTGTGCCGATTACCGCAAAAATATCAACAGCATGGCCAATTGGGCCATAAATCTTATCACCGATTAGGGGATAAAGTGCCGAGCGAAGTGTTAATGGTAAACCGTGGCGGTAGCTAAAAAATGCGAGGATAAGCGCAACAATGGCATAAATAGCCCATGCGTGCAGGCCCCAGTGAAAGAAGGTTATTTTCATGGCTTCTCGTGCAGCCTCAACACTGCCAGATTCCGCCACTGGCGGTGAAAGGAAGTGCATAACAGGTTCGGCAACGCCGAAAAACATCAGACCAATCCCCATACCTGCGGAAAACAGCATGGCAAACCATGTTGTGTGGCTATAATCGGGGGTTGAGTGATCTGGTCCGAGTTTTATATTACCAAACCTAGATAGGCCTAAATACGCCACGGTAATGAGAATAATGGCGACCGTAAGAACATAAAACCAGCTCGCGGTATGGACAATACTGGCTTGTAGAGATTGGAATAAGGTATCGGCGGTTTTTGGCATAAATGCCGTAAAGATGACCAGTAGAATGATCAAACCTGACGCGCAGTAGAAAACCGGTGGATTCAACTTTGCTTTGACGTCATGCTCTGACATAGTGTTCCCCATGTGTATTACTGACAGACTCTGAAGCTAAATGACAGAGTCTAAAGAAGCATAAATCTTTAAGATAAAAGGACTTATATAATAGCACAGATATTAATAAAAAATATTTGAGGGAGTAAATTGGCGCAATTTGAAATTCATAAAATAAGAGCATTGTGAAGAAATGCTCTTATTTTCGATTTAGATTAAAAGTGCTTTGCGTGAAACCTAAGGTGTTGTTCAATATAACTGGTAATAAAGAAATAGCTGTGATCATATCCATCACACATTTCTAGGTGCAGCGGGTAATTTTGATCTGCGGCTACTTTTTGTAAATGCCAAGGCTGCAATTGTTCTTCCAAAAAGTTATCACTGGTTCCTTGACTAACTAGCACCGGAATTGGTTGTTCATATTGCTTGTTTTTAATTAACAAAACCGCATCATGGTTTTGCCATTGAGCTTTATCATTCCCTAAGTAACCAGTGAACGCTTTTACACCCCAAGGGCATGCTGACGGGTGAACGATAGGGCTAAAAGCAGAAATACTACTGTAACGAGTTGTATTTTTTAGCCCTAATGTTAATGCGCCATGACCCCCCATCGAATGACCACTGATCGCACGATGTTCATTGACGGGAAAGTGGTTTTCAATGAGACTTGGGAGTTCTTTAACCACGTAATCATACATTTGGTAATGGGTATCATAAGGGACTTGTGTCGCATTGACATAAAATCCAGCACCCAAACCAAAATCGTATGCTGCATCCTTATCATCTGGCACTAAATCGCCTCTGGGGCTGGTATCTGGCGCGACAATCGCGATACCGAGCTCATTGGCAACTTTAAACGCCCCCGCTTTTTGCATAAAGTTTTCATCTGTACAGGTTAATCCTGACAACCAATATAAAACAGGGACCTGTTTACCTGAATTTACAATTTCCGGCAAAAATATAGCAAAGGTCATATCACATTGCGTTGTTTGGCTGGCGTGGCGATATCGCTTATGCCAGCCACCAACCACTTTATTGCTGGCGACTAGTTCCATAATTTATCCCTCTAAAAGTGGATGACTGAACGAATGCTCTTGCCTTCATGCATTAAATCAAAAGCATCGTTGATCCCTTCCAGCTTCATGGTATGCGTGATGAAATCATCAAGTTTGAATTCACCTGCCATATAGCGTTCAACAATTTCAGGTAACTCAGAACGACCTTTGACACCACCGAATGCGCTACCACGCCAGACACGGCCAGTGACAAGCTGGAAGGGGCGAGTTGAAATTTCTTTGCCAGCTCCAGCAACACCAATAACGACAGATTCGCCCCAACCTTTATGGCAACACTCTAGTGCTGAGCGCATTACATCAACGTTGCCGATACATTCAAATGAGAAATCAACGCCGCCATCAGTCATTTCTACAATGACTTCTTGAATCGGCTTATCGTAGTTTTTAGGGTTAATCAGATCGGTCGCACCAAGTTTGGTGGCAAGTTCAAATTTGTCTTCATTGATGTCGACACCAATGATACGTTTTGCGCCGGCCATTGTTGCACCAATGATGGCAGATAAGCCAATACCACCTAGGCCGAAAATTGCAACTGTATCACCATTTTGTACTTTGGCAGTATTCATGACCGCCCCCATCCCAGTAGTGACACCACAGCCAAGCAAACAAATTTCTTCTAGCGGTGCCTCAGGGTTGACCTTCGCTAATGAAATCTCGGGTAACACTGTAAACTCAGAGAAGGTGGATGTGCCCATGTAATGATAAATAGGTTCACCATCTTTAAAAAAGCGAGTTGTACCGTCAGGCATTAAGCCTTTACCTTGTGTTTCACGGATTTTCTGACATAAATTGGTTTTACCTGATGTACAGAATTTACATTCACCACATTCGGGTGTATATAGTGGGATGACATGGTCACCAATGGCAACACTGGTCACACCGTCCCCTATGGCCTCGACAACGCCAGCGCCTTCATGGCCTAGAATTGCTGGGAATATGCCTTCAGGGTCTTCGCCTGATAAGGTAAATGCGTCGGTGTGGCATACACCAGTAGCCATAATTTTAACTAACACTTCACCCGCTTTAGGCATCATAACATCCACTTCTTCAATACTCAGTGGCTGACCAGGGCCCCAGGCAATAGCGGCTTTAGATTTAATAAACTCTGACATAATTACTTCCATCTACTTTGATTTTGTAAACAGTATAATTACTTTATTATTTTTGATAATCTCTAATTATAAAAAATACTTTTACAGATTTGTAATAATGGATAGATGGATTGGTATTGATGAATTTGTTGCGGTGGCAACAAGCGGTTCGTTTACTCAAGCGGCTAAAGTGTTAGATACGTCTGTTGCACAAGTGAGTCGGCGGGTAAAAGAGCTGGAGCAGCAATTAGATCATCAGTTACTGACAAGAACGACTCGAAAACTGGCACTGACACAAGAAGGTGAGGTATTTTTAACCCATGCGAGACATTTGCAGCACGCATATGATGATGCCACTTTAGCATTGCGGCAAAGAGATCAACAACCAACAGGCACACTTAAATTAACAGCCCCAGTGATGTTTGGCGAACATTATATTATGCCAATAGTCCACGATTTTATGGCGATTTATCCCAAAGTAAAAGTTGAAATGCTATTGTCAAATGAGCAACTAGATTTGGTTGCGATGGGTTTTGATATTGCGATTCGCTTGGGTCACTTAAAAGATTCATGCTTAAAAGCGCGGCGACTTTCGTGGCGAAATACTTTGGTGTGCGCTTCACCCGAGTATTTAAATCGCCATGGGCAACCCCATAGTCTAAATGAGTTGGCTGAACATATGTGCTTAGTCGGTAATAGCAGCTATTGGCGTTTTTTTGATAAGAATAAAGAGCGCAATATTAAAGTGACAGGACCATTGAGCTGTAACAGTGGGTGGGCTCTGCTTGATGCGGCATGTAAAGGCTTGGGGTTAGTCCAATTACCGCATTATTACGTAGAAAAAGCTTTAGAGAATCAACAATTAATTGAAATACTTCCAAGCTTTAAGCCTAAAAGTGAAGGGATCTGGGCGGTATATCCGCCCAGACAATACATGCCAACTAGCTTACGCTTGTTGTTGGATTATTTGGTTGCGCATTTTGATGCTCAAAATCCATCGAAGATAGCGCTTGATTGAGCGCATCTTCGCGGCTATTACAAAAAGCATCGCTACCGAGCTTTTCACGAATGTTGAATCGGTGAAGGCGGTCGCAGGTCTCTTTGTTTGGTGAGAAAATAAATACTTTACAATTGGCATCTAGTGCATCTTTTATTGCATTCTCAAGCGCCAAGCTTACGGTGACATCAAGCATAGCAACATCGCTTAAATCAAGTACCATCGCCTGATATTTATTAATATCGCGATGTTGACGCGCAATGGCCTTAGAGACGCTAAATATCATGGGACCTGAGAGGTAAAAGTACAGCAGTTGCCCTTTAGCTTGTTCAAACAAGTTACGCTCTATATCGGTCATTGGCACATCGTCATCGGTATCGCTAATGGCCTTTACTTGCTCGGCTTGTACTTGGCTTAAGCGCTCGATCACCAGAATGTTGGATATAAACACGCCAAGGCCTACAGCGACTATCAAATCAACGAATACCGTTAATAACATTACACCGTACATGATGGCCATTTGCATTAGACTGAGCTTATGGGCGCGTTGAATAAAACTCCAATCTAAGATATTAAAACCGACGTACACGGCAATACCAGCAAGTACTGCCATTGGAATGGGTTCGGTTAAACTACCGGCAACGAAGACAACAGCCATTAAAATTAACGCACGAAATATTCCTGCAAGTGGAGAGCGCGCACCAACTTGCACATTAACCACGGTACCCATTGTAGCACCTGCACCAGGGAGTGCTCCAAATAATCCAGATATCATATTTGCAATACCTTGACCACGCAGCTCTTTATCTGAGTCGTGTTCGGTACGTGTTAAGCTATCGCCGATAACAGCGGTTAACAGGGTATCAATGCAGCCTAATGTACCTAAGACCAACGCATCGATGACCATTTCGGTAAATAAGTCTGCGGTAAAAGTTGGCCACACAATAGAGGGCAACCCGCTAGGAATTTCGCCAATTCTACGGATGCTGTCAGTATCAAATAAGATAATTGACACTAAAGTAATAGCAACAAGAGCAACCAACTGAGCTGGCACATATTGACGGTATTTCTGCGGTAAGTAAAACAGAATACCTAACGTTAATATGCCAAGAAATAATTCGGAGAAATGTAAGTCTAATAGTAAACTTGGTAATGCTTCAAGGGTGCCTATCACACCGCCCATTGGCGCTTTATGGCCCAATAATGGCGCTAACTGTAAAATAATTAATATGACGCCAATACCAGACATAAATCCTGAAATGACACTGTATGGCATTAATGTCACATACTTCCCCAGTTTGAGTGTACCGAGTAGTATTTGAAATGCACCGGCCATCATAACAACAGTGAACCCCATTGCTAAGCCGTTTTCAGGATAGGTGGCCATCATGGTGGTGAGGACCGCGGTCATAATAACCGTCATCGGACCTGTTGGTTCAGAGATCAGGGAAGTAGAGCCGCCAAATAGAGCAGCAAATAGGCCTACGAGGATTGCCCCCCACATACCAGCTTCGGCGCCAGCACCAGAGGCGACACCAAATGCTAATGCCAGAGGTAGAGAAATTATCGCAGTGGTAACACCACCGAATAAATCTCCCTTTAAATTCATGTGCTTAAATCGAGATAAAGACAACATTGGACTTCCATACCGCGAGATTTCACGCATTTTACACTAAATTGTTCCTTTAACTATCAGAACTTCAATATTTTTTTACAATTTGTCGCGTACCCAAGCCATATTGCTTTGTGGTAGTATCGCTTACTATTAGCCTTGAATGTAGACATAATCAACCATGTTTCAACCAGTTAGCCTATTTGTTGGGTTAAGATATGCCAAAGCAGCGAAGGGAAATGCTTTCATTTCTTTCATTTCTTTTTTTTCTATCGCAGGAATTGCGTTAGGTTTAATGTCTCTGATCACGGTTAGCTCAGTTATGAATGGTTTTGAGCAGTCGTTAAAAAGTGCAATGTTAGATCTCATTCCTCATGTGCAATTAAAAGCAGATAATGCTGAGAATGCACAAATAGAACAAGTCTTATCGCGATTAAACACACATGCAATGGTAGAGCGTGCTCAACCCTATATTACGTCTGATGTGATTTTACAAACCAACCAAGAATTAATGGGAGTTAGATTACAGGGACTATTTAGCGGATATGATAATGCAGTAAGTAAGCATATTGAATTGGGTAAATTACAAACACTCGATAAAAAAAAGTATCAATTGGTGCTGAGTCGATATTTAGCGAATAAGCTTGGCATTGGTGTCGGCGACAAGGTTCGGGTAATTTTACCCGAAGTAACCAGTTATACGCCATTAGGTCGAGTGCCGATGCAGCGTTTATTTACAGTAGCCGCTTTATATAATTCAAAAAGTGAAGCTGATATGCATTTGGCATTTTCAGATGGCAAAAGCTTGAGGCGATTGATGAGGCGAGCCGATAACAGTGACATGGATATAAGCATCACGTTAAAAGATGCATTTGCATTAGTACCTTTTTATGCTTCAGTTACGGACTTATTGAGCCGGTATGAAAAGGATGATTGGCAGACTCAGCAAGGGGCTTTGTTTGCAGCTGTTGCGATGGAAAAGCGCGTCATGTCAATGTTATTGGGCTTAATCGTCATTGTCGCAGTATTTAATATATTATCAGCGCTATCTATGATGGTTCGAGAGAAACAAGGAGAAGTTGCAATATTGCAAACGCTTGGATTTACACCCAACATGATTGGCAGAGTCTTTATGGTACAAGGCCTTTATAATGGTTTAGTAGGGACTGTAATTGGTTTGATCTTGGGACTGATAGTTGCAAGTAATATCAACGAAGTGTTGGATATTTTAGGCTTGTCTTTATTAGGTGGCGCTAAGCTTCCGGTATTATTTTCGCCAATAGGACTGATTTCAATGGCGACCGCCAGCATTGCAATGAGCTTTATTGCAACGCTATATCCTGCTAAAAAAGCAGCTAACGTATTACCCGCTGAGGTTTTGAGATATGAGTAATTTGGTAATTGAATGTAAGCAGTTGGGTAAGTCGTATCAAGATGGGAAAAATCAAGTTGAGGTTTTAAAAGGCGTTAACTTATCAGTGACACAAGGTGAAATGTTGGCAATTGTGGGCAGCTCTGGGTCTGGTAAAAGTACACTTTTACATATTCTGGGTACTTTAGATAAAGCATCAAGTGGCAACGTAAAAATTAAGGGTCAAGAAGTAGCTGCCTTATCTCGCAACAATCAAGCTGAATTTAGAAATCAATATTTAGGTTTTATTTATCAGTTTCATCATTTACTGATGGAATTTACTGCGTTAGAAAATGTGGCGATGCCGCTTCTGATCCAAGGGATAAAAAAGCAACAAGCACAACTCAGCGCAAATGAGATGCTAGATAAGGTAGGACTAGCGCACAGGGCGGATCATAAACCATCGGAACTCTCTGGTGGTGAGCGCCAACGGGTTGCGATTGCACGTGCTTTAGTGACTAAACCGGCTTTAGTATTAGCGGATGAACCCACTGGCAATTTAGACAAGCATAACGCGATGAAAATATACGAGCTTTTATCACAATTGAATCGTGAATTACAAACCAGTTTTGTGGTGGTGACGCATGATTTGGAATTAGCGGCAAAGTTAGGCCGAAGTGTACAGCTGGATGATGGAGTACTGTCAGAGGCTGCGGTTAAACCCGGAGTTAAGCATGCTTAGTCTTTATTTAAGTAAGCGGTTTCGTCAATCTAAGCGAAAAACTGGGTTTGTTAGTTTGTTAAGTAAAGCATCAACGTTAGGTGTGATGCTGGGGGTTGCGGTACTGATCATTGCATTGTCGGTTATCAACGGCTTTGAACAACAACTAGAAGAACGATTATTGTCTGTTGTGCCCCATGTTAGTTACGAAGCACCCTATGATCCCATTAATGATTGGCACGCTAAAGTTGAGTTATTAAATCAGCATCAGGCTATTTCGGCTGCGGCGCCTGAAATCAACTTAACGGCTATGGTGCAATTTAAAGGGCAACTTAAAGCCGCAAAAGTCAAAGGTGTGGAGCCGAATATTCATGCAAAGGTTTCCTCAGTATCGCGTTATATTGAGGGACGTAACTTAGATGAATTAGATGCGGGCACGCTGATTTTAGGTAGTCGTATTGCTGCGAGCTTGAATTTGACACTTGGCGATAAAGTAACGTTACTGGTCGCCAATAAACAGGCAGAGCAGCCACTTTCAGCACCAAAGCGTATTGGTGTTACGCTTATTGGCTTGGTTAAAATGGGTGGTCCAATCGATGAATCTATTGCATTGGTCAATTTGGCTGATTTACAGAGCGCATTGGGTTTGGAACCGACCCAAACAACAGGGCTAAGGGCGAAAGTACAAGACGTGTTCAATGCACATCAAATAGCCATGACTGCTGGTAGTAGCTTGCCTGATTTAGTGTATGTGAATAGCTGGTTTAGAACCCAAGGGAGCTTATATCAAGATATTCAAATGGTACGCACCATCGTTTTTTTGGTGGTATTTTTGATTATTGCAGTTGCGAGTTTTAATATTGTTTCCTCAATGGTGATGGAAGTGAAAGAAAAACAAGCAAGTATAGCGATACTTAAAACGATGGGCGCCAAAGATCGAACGATATTTGCAACATTTGCCTTACAAGGAGTTGGCTATGCAGTAATTGGTGCCCTGTTTGGCACTATCATAGGGATATTACTGGCGATTAATTTGCCTGACTTATTCAATGCCATATTCACTCAAACTGATAATAACCCGTTGGCAGGGGTCTATTTTGTTGAATTTTTACCGTCTAAATTGATTTGGTCTGATATTTTAGTCACGTTAGGAGTAACTTTTATTTTGGCATTACTGGCGAGTGTTTATCCCGCTTGGCAAGCAACTAAAACAGCACCAGCCTCTGTATTAGGCAACGGCTAAAGCGTGGATTAGGCTGAGTAGTTTACTAATAACTCAGCTGCTACGAGCTCGTATAAACACTGCCTTTGGAGGTGGTTTTCTGTCATGCGGCCTCGGGTATATGTTACGTTTTTATTGGCGCGACAATAGAATTAAAAACAAGCAGAAGAAGCTTATTTCTGACGGTATTGCTAACGAATGAATGGGAATTTTGAGTTTGCTACACTCTGTGTTCAAGCGGTTAGCGATACTGATAGGCTTGTTAGTATTTGGATTACGTGCTGATAAGTTTACTCATATACCGACAAGCTAGTAGATGGTAACGCTACTGAATAGTGCTTTGAAAGCGTGGCCTCTTTGAGCTATTTGTATGGTTATAAACCAAAAGCTACTATCCGTTTTGATGACATAAATGTCCGATACTATGATGCTGGCGATTGTGTATTTAATTTAACGCATTAATGTGAGTTAGCATAAGAACCAATAAAATGCTGCTATATGCTGAATATAACGTACTTATTATGATTTTAGCCTCGTTTTGGCTCAGGTTTTTTACTGAAAACTAGTTTTTTGGCGTATAAATATTGTCAAAAGTAAAACTCTGATAAATATATGGCACCATTTTGGTTGCAAGTAGCTAGGCAAACCCTTACATTAATGTCATTAAATTAGTATTAAGAAGTAATAATATGAGTGAACAACAGCAACCTGAGCTAACAAAAGAACAAAAACAACAAAGAGAAATTCAATGGCAAAGAGAGTGTTTTCAAAATGCCCAAAAACACCTAGCCGAAAAAGGTATTATTCCCAATGCTGTCATAGACAAAGACAGTCGTTTTTTAGCACCACTGTGTGCCGTATGGAAAATGAAAGCACAAAATGGTAAAACATATTGGGTGATCACGGGCAGGTTACCTACAGATCATGTTGAAGTAACAGCTGCGACGTCGGCACGCGCGGTGATGAAACACTTTTCATACCAATGGCAAATAAAAGCGGATTCAATAATGGCGAATGCTGGACACGATCCATCTCAAGTTGAGTTTGCAAACTTGCTAATTAGCCGTGCCCATGGCTTATATGATGTGGCCGATAATGACCAATTATGGGCTAATGAAGCATCGTAAAAGGGTCCGTTTTAAATGAAGAAATAGGGCACTTGAGCTTTTGTCTTGGGATCCCTGCTTCCATAAAAACACAACCTTGCTTTAAAAACCCATTTTCAATGAAGTTGGGCACTTCTTGCAGTATACAATTCACAAAGATATCATTTAAACCTCTCTCTTTTGCGATGTACACAAGGAAGTTAAGGAGAGAGCTGTACGCAGAGCGATTTCGATGGGCCTGTATCACTGCAATACGGCTGATCAGTCCGTCAGGACACAACCGGCCAGTGCCAACGGGTTCATGTTTTTCATCGCTGATTATTACATGTTCTGAATGTGAGTCTAACCCATCAAATTCGACTTCCATAGGCATATGGAATTCATAGACAAAGACGCGCTCTCTTATTTGCTTTAACTGTTTTTGAGTTTGTTGCCAATTGACTCTGTCGACGTGGTAATTCATGATTCCTCCGCAAAGCACAAAACCATGGCTTTAACCTGCTAACTAAGTGCAAACAGCCACACTTATTCATAATGATGAATAAGTTAAACTTAAAAAAGCAGGGGAAACCTGTGATCCGTATACAGTAAGGTAATACGAGATCAGTCATCTTCTTGTAAGAAATACGTTCCCTCATTTATTAGTTTAGTTAACATTTGTGCAAATTCAATGCAATTTAATGATTCTTCCAACATAGAAGCTGAAAAGCAAGGAAAATCAGTCAGTAACTTAATTGCCTCTAAGTGCTTTAGTGCTAGGTTAAAGGTTTCTCCGTTAACACTTAAAACGATAGAGTGAGCTAGTTTTTGATAAATTGCTCTGACGCCACCAGCACGTTCTATTATGTCATTCGGTGTAATGTAACTTTCCAGCTCTGTATGTTGTAGGGGTGTTTCAAGTGGTGCCAAGTCCATATCATGCTTAGGTTGGCTGAGCATAGCACCAAGCCAATGCTTTAGCTGGTCAGGGTCGTTCAGAGCATCTTGCATAAGTGCCTGAATACCGGCTACTTCTTGTGAACTCAATTCACCCTTTGAATCACGAAGAGACAACATAGGATCGGAATACCGCGTATTTCCAGTTTCAGAGTCAATGAGGTGGTCGGCAAAGCCGGATAAAAAATCTTTTTGGTCCGGTGCTCTAAAACCAACAGAGTAGTTAAGTGCATTTTCTACCGCATAGCCTTCATGGGGGCATCCTGGTGGTATATATAAAATATCGCCAGGCTCTAACACAGCATCAATAGTGGCATTAAACTGCTCAACTTGAAGTAGGCTTTTATTTTGTGCAAATTGCTTTAGGCTTGCATCGGGTAAACCTACACGCCAGTGGCGTTTCCCTTGTCCTTGAATTATAAACACGTCATATTGATCTAAGTGTGGTCCCACACCACCGTGAGGTGTAGAGTAGCTGACCATTAAATCATCTATGCGCCAGTTAGGTATAAAGCGAAACGGTTCAAGTAGTTGCGCAGCAACTGGGTGCCAATGATCAACGGCTTGAACAAGTAACGTGCTATGCTGGTCTGTAAGTTTAGCAAAATCTTCGAATGGCCCATGGAACGATTGCCAATCGTTATTATGATTAGTGATTAAACGTGACTCTATACTTTCTTCCATCGCAAGCCCCGCAAGCTCTTCAGGCTCGATAGGGTCTTCAAATTCAGTAAAGCCACCTTTGATCAGTAAAGGACGTTTTTGCCAATATTGTGAGAGAAACTCAGCTTGGCTTAATTGGTTTATTGTCAATTCGTACATGGTTATTCCATAAAAAAAGCGAAAGAGGAGCTCTTTCGCTTTAAAATTTAACTTACGAGCGAGTTATACTAGTTCGTCGATAAATGCTTCAGCACGACCAATGTAGTTTGCTGGTGTCATTAATTTCATTTCAGCTTTAGCGTGATCAGGCAGTTCCAAACCGTCTATAAACTCAGCCATGATCTCTTGATTAACACGCTTACCACGGGTCAGTTCTTTTAGCTTTTCATATGGCTTTTCAATACCGTATTTACGCATCACAGTTTGAATTGGCTCCGCAAGTAGCTCCCAGTTTTGGTCTAGCTCTTCGAGTAAACGATCAGCGTTTACTTCAAGCTTGCTCACACCTTTAAGGGTGGCTTGGTATGCAATTAGCGTATAACCCATACCGACACCTAGGTTACGTAACACGGTAGAATCCGTTAAGTCACGTTGCCAGCGAGACACAGGTAATTTTTGTGCTAGGTGCGAGAAAATCGCATTAGCTAGTCCTAAGTTACCTTCTGAGTTTTCGAAGTCAATTGGGTTTACTTTATGCGGCATAGTTGATGAACCAATTTCACCAGCAATGGTTTTCTGCTTAAAGTGATTTAGTGCTATGTAACCCCATGCATCACGATCAAAATCGAGTAAAATCGTGTTAAAGCGGGCTACTGCGTCAAAAAGCTCGGCAATATAGTCATGCGGTTCAATTTGAGTTGTGAATGCATTCCAAGCCAAACCGAGGCTTGTCACAAACTGTTCTGCATGTTGATGCCAGTTATAGTCAGGGTATGCACTTAGGTGTGCGTTGTAGTTACCTACAGCACCATTGGCTTTACCAAGAATAGAAACTGCCGCAATTTGATTACGCTGACGTTGTAAGCGTACATACACGTTTGCAAACTCTTTACCCATAGTTGATGGAGACGCAGGTTGGCCGTGCGTACGAGTCATCATTGGAATTGAGCGGTATTCAATCGCTTTTTCTTTGATTGCAGCAAGCAATTTGTCGCAATAAGGTAGCAATACTTCATCACGCGCTTCTGTTAGCATTAGGCCGTGAGATAGATTGTTGATATCTTCAGAGGTACAAGCGAAATGAATGAATTCGTTTACAGCGTGTAACTCAGCGTTATCAGCAACTTTTTCTTTTAGTAAATACTCAACGGCTTTAACATCGTGGTTCGTTGTGCTTTCAATTTCTTTTACGCGTGCAGCATCGGCTTCACTAAAATTGGTCACTATGCTGTCTAGAAGCGCATTTGCTTCATCACTAAATGCAGGCACTTCTGCAATGCCTTCAGCTTTCGCTAAAGCTTGCAACCAGCGTACTTCAACCGTTACACGGTATTTAATTAAGCCAAACTCACTGAAGATGCTTCTAAGCTCAGCAGTTTTACTGCCGTAGCGACCATCTACTGGAGAGATAGCGGTTAACGCTGAAAGCTCCATAATTTCTCCTAAACTAATTGGTTTTGAACGATATTTAAATTCTATTTTGTGCTTCTGCGATAATTTTCTTTTTACCAAAGAAAAACTGACGGCGTTTGCCACCTAGTTGTCGCCAAAGTACTGCGCTGCGGATCCCTGCAAGGAGCAGCGCTCTAATTTTTTGTTGAGTGCCAGGTTGCTTCAAAATCTCTGGTTTGCCAAAGATTTGAATTTTTTGCCCTAACGGACTCAATACTTCACTATATATGTCAGCAAATGCGGCGATGATAGTACTATCACACACTTCAAAGTGTTGTAATTGACGCTCTACATCTTTTAAACGACGAGCCAGCTCACTTAGCGCTTGAGGGTTATTAGCAAGCGCTCTTTCTAATTGCATTAGCCCACCAACATATTTGACCATTTCAACGTCTTTTTCACCAGCTGGGGTTAATTGCTCAACCAAAGTCCGTAAACCAGACTTCAGAGCAAAGCTGTCTTCATAGACATCGGAAGGTTTTTCTGGGGAAAGATTTACAATACTTTTTAAAAAGCTTGCAACATCTGTTTCAGCAAACTGTCCATATTTTGACACCTTTTGAATTAGCTTGGTAATTTGACACATAGCCGCAAGCGGCATGACATATTCTGCTGCCATTATTTAATCACCGAGTCTATAATGCCGCCACCTAAGCATACGTCATTTAAGTAGAAAACGGCTGATTGACCTGGTGTGACAGCTTTTTGAGGCGCGTCGAATAACACACGCGCCAACCCATCTTGACCAACGAGCAAGGTACATGCAATATCGGTTTGGCGGTAGCGAGTTTTTACCGTGCAGCGTAGTGTGCCTTGTGGGCCAACTCTATCGACCCAATGTAACTGGTCAGCATTTAAACCGTCGCTGAATAGGCGAGGGTGGTCTTTACCTTGGCCAACCACTAAAACGTTGCGTTCAATGTCTTTATCTACCACATACCATGGATCACCGTTACCTTCTTTCATACCGCCAATTAATAAGCCTTTTCGTTGACCAAGGGTATGGTACATAAGACCTTCATGATTGCCGACTGTTAGTCCATCCGTGTCTTCTATCTTACCCGGTTGTGCTGGTAAGAATTTTTGCAAAAAGTCTTTAAACTTGCGCTCACCAATGAAGCAAATACCGGTACTGTCTTTTTTGTCATGGGTAATTAAATCTTGTTCTTCAGCAATGCGGCGCACTTCTGGTTTTTCTATTTCGCCGACCGGAAAAAGGGTTTGTGCGATATGTTCATGATTTAATGTGTATAAGAAGTAGCTTTGATCTTTGTTATCATCTAGCCCACGACACATAACAAATTTACCGTCACGTTCTTCACGCTGTACATAATGCCCTGTGGCAATATAATCGGCACCAAGTGCTTGTGCGGCAAACTCTAAAAAGGCTTTAAATTTAATTTCTTTGTTACACATAATATCAGGATTTGGTGTACGGCCTGCTTTATATTCAGCGAGGAAGTATTCAAATACATTGTCCCAATACTCTGCGGCAAAATTAACAGTGTGGAGTTCAATATTTAACTTATCACATACTGCTTGGGCATCTTTTAAGTCTTCAGCAGCAGCGCAATATTCATCATTATCATCTTCTTCCCAGTTTTTCATGAATAGGCCTTCTACTTGGTAGCCCTGTTCTTTTAAGAGGTAAGCTGAAACTGAAGAATCAACACCGCCGGACATACCAACGATGACTTTAATGTGACTATTATCGCTCATAATTTTTGCTGTAAATCTATGTGATTTTTAAAGGCCGTGATTATAGCACGCAAATGTGTGTGGCTAAAAGTCGAGATGAATATCATCGGTTATTTAGTACTTTATATTGGCCGTTTTTTAATCCATCGAGCGTAAATTTACCGATCTGAGAGCGAATTAGTCGTAGTGTTGGGTGGCCAATATGTGCGGTCATTCTGCGAACTTGCCTATTCTTTCCCTCATTAATGGTGACGCTTAACCAAGTCGTTGGGATATTTGCTCGTTCTCTTATTGGTGGGTTACGTGACCAAATATTCGGTTCGGGAATTATTTTTACTTTCGCAGGGCGTGTTAAACCATCTTTGAGCTCGACGCCAGAACATAACGCATCAATGTCTTTTTGCTCAGGAACTCCTTCAACTTGAACCCAGTATGTTTTGTTGGTTTTTTTCTTTGGGTCGGTGAGCTTGTGCTGTAATTTACCACAATTTGTGAGTAGCAATAACCCTTCGCTATCTCTATCCAGTCGGCCAGCAGCATACACTCCTTTTTCTTTCACATATTGTGCAAGTGTTTCACGGTTTTGATCATCAGTGAACTGACACAACACATCGAACGGCTTATTGAACAAAACAATTTTGACATCTTCTGGCGCAATACTTGGTTTTGTTGTTTTTCGGTGACTTGGTCGTGAGGATTTTGGTGTGTTTCGAGAAGATGAACGTGCTTTGTGTACCATGTTATAACCGAGCGTGAAAGTCGAGGAGCTAGATTATATCAATTGACGTGCAAGAGTGCCCACATTTTGTGACTTTGGTCGCAGATTTAATTTTTACAGGTAAAATATGACTTGCTGAAGGCGTATAGTCTATTAAAGAAAAAGGGTAGCAATGGCTACCCTTTCAATTAGAAATATGAACAATTATACAAGGGTTGCCAAGATATCGTTAAATGTTTTGCTCGGACGCATTGCTGCATAGGCAATATCGTCATTAGGCTGGAAGTAACCGCCAACGTCTTTAGCCACGCCTTGAGCATTGTTTAGCTCGTCAACAATTGTTTGTGCCTGTGCTGTTAGTGTTTCAGCGTAAGCAGCGAATGTAGTTTGAAGTTCAGTATCAGTTGTTTGAGCCGCCAAAGATTGAGCCCAATAAAGTGACAAGAAGAAATGACTACCTCGGTTATCCAGCTCATTTACACGGCGAGAAGGTGATTTATTTTCATCTAAGAATTTGCCTGTTGCTTGATCAAGCGTATCAGCAAGTACTTGTGCTTTGGCATTACCAGTAGTTTGACTCAGGTGCTCAAGTGACGCCGCTAGCGCTAAAAACTCACCCAAAGAATCCCAACGTAAGTGGTTTTCTTTTTCAAATTGTTGCACATGCTTAGGTGCTGAACCACCCGCGCCAGTTTCAAATAGGCCACCACCATTCATTAGTGGCACGATAGACAGCATTTTTGCGCTGGTACCTAGCTCAAGAATTGGGAATAAATCAGTCAAGTAATCACGTAGTACGTTACCTGTAACTGAAATGGTATCTTTTCCTTCTTTCATGCGCGCTAAAGAGTACTCTGTTGCTGCAACAGGTGCTTTGATCAGCAGCTCTAAACCAGCAGTGTCATGATCTGCAAGGTATGTGTTTACTTTTTCAATAAGCTGAGCGTCGTGAGCTCGGTTTGCATCTAACCAGAACACAGCTGGAACAGCGGTTGCGCGAGCACGGTTTACAGCAAGTTTAACCCAATCTTTAATTGGCGCATCTTTTACCTGGCACATGCGCCAGATATCGCCTTGCTCAACATCATGTTGAAGTAGCACGGTATCATTTGCATCTACAACGCGAATTGTACCTGCTGATGGTGCTTCAAATGTTTTATCATGAGAACCATACTCTTCTGCTTTTTGTGCCATTAGGCCCACGTTCGGGATAGTACCCATTGTACGAGGATCGAAAGCACCGTGTTCTTTACAGAAGTCGATAGTTGCTTGGTAAACGCCAGAATAACAACGGTCAGGAATAACAAAGCTGGTATCTTGCTGCTTGCCTGCTGTGTTCCACATTTGACCGCTTGTACGAATAGCTGCTGGCATTGACGCATCAATGATCACGTCACTTGGGACGTGTAAGTTTGTGATACCACGATCGGAATCAACCATTGCAATGCTTGGGCTGCTTTCATATACGGCTGTGATATCAGCTTCAACTTCAGCACGCTTTGCGTCATCTAGTTGTTGTATTTTTGTATATACATCACCTAAACCGTTGTTTACGTCAACACCTAGCTCTGCAAATAGTGCAGCATGTTTAGTGAATACGTCTTTATAGAATACTTTAACAGCATGGCCAAAAATAATGGGATCAGATACTTTCATCATTGTTGCTTTCATATGCAATGAGAATAGTACGCCTTTATCTTTTGCAGATGCAATCTCCGCAGCAAGGAAGTCTTGCAATGCAGAAACACTCATACGCGAAGCATCAATAATTTCGCCTGCTAACAAGGCAGTGCTTGCTTTAAGCGTAGTTACATCACCATTACTTGCAACATGCTCAATGCGCACATTGGTGGCTTGCTCAACCGTAGTTGACTGCTCTGAACCAAAGAAATCGCCATCAGTCATGCTTGCAACATAAGACTGTGAATCTTTAGCCCATGCGCCCATTGAGTGTGGGTTTTTACGCGCATATGCTTTTACTGATGCTGGTGCGCGGCGGTCAGAGTTACCTTCACGAAGTACTGGGTTTACTGCGCTGCCTTTGATTTTATCGTAAGTTGCTTTAATCGCAGCTTGCTTTTCATCTTGTGGCTCAGCTGGGTAATCAGGAAGTGCATAGCCTTTTGCTTGAAGTTCTTTAATGGTTGCGTGTAATTGTGGTACAGATGCACTGATGTTAGGAAGTTTGATGATATTTGCTTCAGGCGTTTTAGCCAGCTCACCAAGTTCAGCAAGTGCATCACCGATACGTTGCTCTTCAGTTAAAAAGTCAGGGAAATTAGCAATGATACGGCCAGCTAATGAAATATCTCGAGTCTCGACTTCTACACCGGCTACGTTAGTGTACGCCTGAATAATAGGGAGTAAAGAGTAAGTTGCTAAAGCTGGAGCTTCATCTGTTTTAGTGTAAATAATTTTTGATGTCATCATCATTCCTAGAATTTGTGGCCTCTAAAAGCCATTCAACAATGCAAAGGGAACGCTATGTTGCCTAAGGCAAAAGGGTATAGCAAGTTTGTTAGATATTTTTACTTTAGGTAAAATAATAATATCTAACCCACCTAATAGACGTAGCAATTGTATCAATCATTACATATTGGGGCTAATTCAAAAAATTAAAGTTCCAGAATGAAAAAATATAAGGAAGTTTTAGAAAATGAAGCGAGCAGCGAATGCGACTCGCTTTATATAGTCATCGCTGCTGTTACACTAACAATTCACCGCTTGGCGCGATGTTGGTAGCGTGTAACCCTTTCGGGCCTTCTTGCAGCTCGAATGTTACACCTTGACCAGCTTTAAGTGTTTTGTATCCATCCATTACAATCGTCGAGTAATGGGCAAAGATATCTTCCTCGCTGCCGTCTTCTACGATGAAACCAAACCCTTTGGCGTTATTGAACCACTTGACTTTTCCGCAAGCCATACTTCTACATCCTTCTATAAGTGACTAAATTTAGTTAATCTAAACTTTATAATTTGCTAGACTGCCCATATAAAGCAATCTAGTACGACTGTAGTTTAAATAGGCAGTCAGTCAAGTTATTTACTATTTTTTTAACATTTTATTTATTTTCTAATTCAAGTTTGCTTGAGTTACCAAGACAAGACTATATTTAATTATGAGTGGGACAAAAGATTCAGGTGTTATAGACACGGTACGTGAAAGTGAGAAGCAAAAGCTTAGCCCTCCGCGTAAGTACAAGGTCATTTTAAACAATGACGATTACACTCCAATGGATTTTGTAATCGAAATTTTAGTGACATTTTTTAATATGGATAGCGAAAGAGCAACTGATGTGATGTTACAAATTCATCACGAAGGGAAGGCTGTATGTGGAATATATCCTGCCGATATAGCGCACACAAAGGCTGAGCAGGTCAATCGTTACGCTCGCGACAATGAACACCCGTTGCTTTGTAGTTGTGAGCAAGAATAACCTTTTTAATTCTCGTTTGGGGGTTGCCAATGCTAAACAAAGATCTAGAAATAACCTTAAACGCCGCATTTCGTGAAGCTCGTACACGCCGTCATGAATTTATGACAGTAGAGCACTTACTTTTGGCGCTTATTGATAATCCATCTGCAGGAGAAGCGTTAGGCGCCTGCGGTGTTAATACTGAGACTCTAAAGCGAGAGCTGTCAGAGTTTATAAATGAGACAACGCCGGTCTTACCAGATTTAGAAGAAGATAGAGAGACTCAGCCTACACTTGGGTTTCAGCGAGTGTTACAGCGTGCTGTGTTCCATGTTCAATCGTCAGGGCGTAGTGAAGTTACAGGTGTAAATGTACTTGTGGCTATTTTCTCAGAGCAAGAGAGTCAAGCTGTATATTTGCTTAAGAAAAGTGATATTAGTCGGTTAGATATTGTTAACTTTATATCCCATGGTATCGCTAAGTCAGACGATGATGAGTCGGATCATGACGATCATGAAGAAATACATGAAGAATCAAATGACATTCAAAATGAAGAGAAATCTAAGTTAGAAAACTTCACTGCGAATCTTAATGTAATGGCACAAGCTGGTCAGATCGACCCATTAGTGGGCCGTGATGAAGAAGTCGAACGAACGGTTCAGGTGCTATGTCGTCGTAAAAAGAATAACCCTTTGCTTGTGGGTGAAGCTGGTGTTGGTAAAACAGCGATAGCTGAAGGGTTGGCATATCGAATTGTGAACAACCAAGTGCCAGATGTTATCGAAGATGCGGTTGTTTATTCACTGGACATGGGAGCGCTGTTAGCGGGTACTAAATACCGAGGAGACTTTGAAAAACGTTTCAAAGCACTACTGAAAGAGCTGCAAGCAAAACCTCATGCTATTTTATTCATTGATGAAATTCACACAATAATTGGGGCGGGTGCAGCATCTGGCGGAGTCATGGATGCCTCTAATTTAATTAAACCGCTGTTATCGAGTGGCCAATTGCGCTGTATGGGTTCGACAACTTACAACGAGTTTAAAAATATCTTTGAAAAAGACAGAGCATTGGTTCGCCGTTTCCAAAAAATTGATGTTGTGGAACCAAGTGTGGCAGATACAACAAAAATCCTATATGGGCTGAAAGAGCGTTATGAAGAACATCATGGCATTCGTTATACACAAAAAGCGCTGCGAGCTGCCGCTGAGTTAAGTGCAAAGTATATAAATGAACGCCAGCTACCAGATAAAGCAATTGATGTTATTGATGAGGCTGGAGCGAATCAACGTTTACTTCCGGTGTCACGCCGTAAAAAGACCATTGGTGTATCTGATATTGAAATGATTGTGTCAAAAATTGCGAGGATCCCACAGCAAAGTGTTTCTTCAAGCGACAAAGACACTCTCAAAAACTTGGACCGCAATTTAAAAATGTTGGTTTTTGGACAAGACCAGTCAATCGATGCACTTACGTCAGCGATTAGACTATCTCGTTCAGGGCTTGCAAATGAAGATAAGCCAATAGGCTCATTTTTGTTCGCGGGACCAACCGGAGTTGGTAAAACAGAAGTGACGAAGCAGCTCGGCAAATGTATGGGGGTCGAATTCATACGCTTCGATATGTCAGAGTACTCTGAGCGCCATGCTGTGAGCCGATTAATTGGTGCGCCTCCTGGTTATGTAGGTTATGAACAAGGTGGATTGTTAACTGATGCTGTGATAAAGCACCCTCATTCAGTGGTTTTACTAGATGAAATAGAAAAAGCTCACCCGGATATCTACAACATATTACTTCAAGTGATGGATCACGGTACGCTGACAGATAACAATGGCCGAAAAGCTGATTTTAGAAATGTTGTGTTAGTTATGACAACTAATGCTGGTGTTCAGGAAACCGTTCGTCAGTCTATTGGTTTTCAGGAACAAGATCACTCGCATGATGCGTTATCTGAAATTAATAAAGTGTTTACACCAGAGTTTAGAAATCGTTTAGATAATATTATTTGGTTTAATCATCTTGATAAAGAAGTGACGTTACAGGTGGTCGATAAGTTTATTGTTGAGTTACAGGCGCAGCTTGATCGTAAGTCTGTGAACTTAGAGCTCACATCGGCAGCACGGTCTTGGTTGGCAGATTTAGGCTACGATAAGGCGATGGGGGCACGTCCAATGGCACGTGTTATTCAAGAGCAGCTTAAAAAGCCTTTAGCTAACGAAATACTATTTGGCGAGTTAGTTGATGGTGGATCAGTTAAAGTGTGTATTAAGGATAACAAAATTGCATTTACTTATGAAAACGCGCTTGTTTCTGCATAAGCATTCATTATGTAACTAATGTCAAAAAGCCTAGCAATGCTAGGCTTTTTGTTTTGGGCTATATTAAGCCCTGCTCAATAGACTTTTTTATAACAACCATTGAGTAGGCTGATTAAACACGTCTATGAGCGACGTATTACAACCTGTTCCAAGAACAGTTCTACACGGTTCGATTAACGAGCACGGAAGACAATGCGTCCTTTGGTTAGGTCGTAAGGGGTCATTTCAACCGTTACTTTGTCACCTGTAAGAATACGGATGTAGTTCTTGCGCATTTTTCCAGAAATATGAGCAACAACCACGTGACCATTTTCTAACTCAACGCGGAACATTGTATTTGGTAAAGTATCAAGGACTGTGCCTTGCATTTCAATTACGTCTTCTTTCGCCATGTGTAGCGTAACACCTCTTTGAATATTTAAACGCAGGAGATTTTGCCCAAAAGCTTGCAATAAGTAAAGGAAAGGGTCAAAAAATTGTTATTTTATTAGCCTATGATGTCGATTAAAGTAGTAAAACGACTTTTTTGGTACGAAATTTAACGAATAGCGATAATGAATGGGTTATTTATTTGCTGTCTTTTTCGTCGTGTTGGTATCGCTGTTAACCCAAATATCATTGATAAAACGTTGTGCAGGTTTATAGTGCGACTTGTATTTCATCTTTTTGCAGCTATCAATTTGGTATCCTAAATAGAGGTACTGCTTTTTCGCCCTCTGCGCATAATCTATTTGCGCTAATATCATGACAGTTCCAAGGCTATATGATTCGTAATCAGGATCAAAAAAAGTGTAAATGGCAGAGAGAGAATTTGGCATCGTATCGGTTACGGCAACCGCGACCAGTTTATCAAAGTGCCAAAGCTCAATGAAAGTGATGGGTAACCAACGGCAGAACAAAAAGCTTTCGTATTGTAAATGGTTAGGTGGAAACATGCTGCCATCTCGATGCCGTAGTGAAATATACTTTTCGTAGAGTGGGTAGTAGTTAGGGCGTTCTTCATGACTTTCTACAATACTAAATTCATTATTTAGTTTGTTCCACTTACGTTTTTGTGACTTAGATTGCGTAAAATCATAGGTGGGCAGTCGCAGTGATTGACATGCATTACATTTGGGGCAATGCGGGCGATATATTTGGTCACCACTGCGTCGGAACCCTAATTCTAATAAACCTTCAAAACGCTCTGGTGTATAACAATTGTGATCTAAAATAACGAGTAATTGCTCTTGCTGCTCAGGTAAATAACTACAACTAAATTGCTGACTTAAACCGATTTTAGATGGAAAGTGTTCAGTCATATATGTTTTCCAAGGTTTGTGTTAGCCACATGTTGGCAGGCATATCGAACGCGTTTGCTTTGATAAGTTTAGTCAAAAATTCTGTTCGTGGGATAACTTTTGCGCCGAGTGTGTTTAAATAAGGATTTTCTAACTGGCAGTCAATGAAATGCGCATTGTGTCGCTTCAACCAATTAACCAATGCCCACATAGCGAGCTTTGAAGCATTAGGTTGGTTAAAAAACATGGACTCACCACAGAATACACCAGATTGCATAATGCCATATAATCCACCAATAAGGTGTTCTTCATCCCATAGCTCAAGGCTATGTGCAAAACCGGCGTGATGGGCATCCAAGTACGCTTGAAGTATTTGGCTATTTATCCAAGTCCCTTCACTGTTTAGGCGCTGGGTACGGCATGCAGTAATAACATCAGAAAAAGCATGGTTAATTGTAACCCTAGGCTTTAGTCGACGCATCGCTTTTCGCAGTGATTTACTAATATGAAACTCATCTAACTCAATGATTCCACGCTCACTTGGCGACCACCACATTATTGGCTCTCGTTCATTAAACCATGGGAAAATTCCTTTGCTATAGGCTGTACGTAGTCGGGCTAATGAGAGACATCCACCGACGGCCAATAAGCCATCCGGATGTGTGAGTGCTAAGTTACATGGGGGAAACTGACAGTTATCACTAGATAAATGAATAATTTGCTGCGTCATAGTAAAAGTTACGAATTACGGTAATTGTAAAATTGGAAATAAAATAACGCAAATTCAAAAAAAATCAAATGGGGGAGAGGCCCCCATTCATGTAACTTATAGATTATCTAAGTAACGCTCAGCATCTAATGCAGCCATACAGCCTGTACCAGCTGATGTGATTGCTTGGCGGTAAATATGGTCAGATACATCGCCAGCTGCGAAAACACCTTCAACGCTCGTCTGAGTAGCGTTACCATGTAATCCAGACTGGACAACCAAGTAACCATCCTTCATTTCCAACTGTCCTTCAAACATATCAGTGTTTGGCTTATGACCTATTGCAATAAAGACACCTGCTAGGTCAAGTTCTTCCGTTTTCTCTGAATCAGTTTCTTTGATACGAATGCCTGTTACGCCCATGTCGTCGCCGAGTACTTCATCTAGGTTACGGTTTAAGTGCAGTGTAACGTTACCATTTTTAGCTTTATCCATTAAACGATCTGCTAGGATCTTTTCGCTACGAAATGAATCGCGACGGTGAATAACATGCACTTCATCTGCAATATTTGATAGGTAAAGCGCTTCTTCAACAGCGGTATTACCACCACCAACAACCGCCACTTTTTGACCTTTGTAGAAGAAACCATCACAGGTAGCACAAGCGGATACACCACGACCTTGGAAGGCGGTTTCAGACTCAAGACCTAGATATTTTGCCGATGCACCAGTGGCAATGATCAATGCATCACAAGTGTAGGTACCTTGATCACCTGTTAAAGTGAATGGACGTTTTGAAACATCTACTTTGTTAATATGATCAAAAATGATTTCAGTCTCAAATCGTTCAGCGTGCTCTTTCATGCGATCCATTAATGCAGGACCAGTCAGACCATGTGCATCACCAGGCCAGTTTTCAACTTCTGTTGTAGTGGTTAATTGTCCACCTTGTTGCATGCCTGTGATTAGCACCGGGTTTAAATTTGCACGTGCTGCATAAACTGCCGCGGTATAGCCCGCAGGGCCAGATCCTAAAATAAGCAGTTTACAATGTTTACCATCACTCATTATGATTTCCTAAAATGTTATATACTCTGATTGAATGAGGTTGATTCTAAGAAATTCAAGCAAGATGTAAAATAAAATCAACATTTCATTTTTTGATAAATCAGGAAGATGTCAAAAATACTGTACTTGAGCGTTTTTTGCGCCATTGGCACGAAAATGAACGCTTATTCATGACCAAGTGGGTTTTTTTTGATATGTTTTAAAGAAGTATATTTCGTTAGTCCGCTGGATTGACTCTCAACTATAGGTATTTATGGCTTTTTGGCAGGAAACTCCAGGGTTTGAATTAGAGGCTAAAAACATTCAAATTCTGACAGATGCAAAGCAGTATCATGGACAATTGTTACAGTTGATAAAGGATGCACAGCGTCGTATTTATATCACGGCACTTTATCTTCAAGATGATGATGCGGGGAGAGAGATTTTAACTGCACTACATGATGCATCCCTTGCAAATCCAGATCTCAAAGTCAATGTATTAGTCGATTTTCATCGTGCACAGCGCGGATTGATTGGCGCACAAAAATCAGATGGCAATGCGAGTTTATATTGCCAAGCATTGAGTGACTTTCAAAGTAATGTCAAAGTATATGGCGTGCCTGTTAAAGCAAAAGAACTTTTTGGTGTTTTACACTTAAAAGGATTTGTAATGGATGACACCGTTATGTACAGCGGTGCAAGTCTAAATGATGTGTATTTACACAAAGATTCAAAATATCGCTTAGATCGTTATTTTTTAATAAATCAGTCTCAACTTGCCGATAGTTTCTGTGATTTTACAGACCGATATTTGATCAGCAGTGAGGGTGTACCTAGAATAGATCGTCGACCATTGCCTATATTTAGTGATATCAAATTAGCACAAAAAAAATTAATGCGAGAATTGAAAAAAGCCAAATATGATTTGTCTGAAGCAAGCAATCAAAATGGTCTTAACATTCGTGCGTTTTTAGGGTTTGGTCGTCGTACAAATAAGCTTAATCGTTTAATTAAAAACCTATTTGATACAACAGAACAGGAGCTTATTTTATACACACCCTATTTTAACTTTCCGGCGCCTCTTTTACGTTCACTCAGGCGATTATTAAAGCAAGGAAAGCAGGTAACAGTGGTGGTGGGTGATAAAACGGCAAATGACTTTTATATTTGCCCAGAACAACCCTTTAGCCGAATTGGCGCTTTACCTTACTTGTATGAGACGATTTTACAGAAGTTTCTCAAAAGCCAAAAGCGTCACATTACTTCGGGTCAATTAAAAGTCTATTTGTGGAAAGATGGGGTACACTCATTCCATTTAAAGGGAATTTGCAAAGATAATCATACACATTTGCTAAGTGGGCATAATTTGAACCCTAGAGCTTGGGGGCTTGATATTGAAAATGGCATTTTGATTGAAGACCCGCAAAAACAGGTATTACCGGGTATTGAGCAAGAGAAACAGGCGATTTTAGATAAATGTCGTTTGCTTACTGGCCCAGATGATATTGAATCATTAAATGATTATCCATTACCGGTTCGAAAGTTACTTGGTCAAGCTAAACGCGTGAAGGTTGATTTTATTATTAAGAAATTTATCTAGTCTGACTTTATCGAGCGACAAGATTATATTAAAAAGGGCCTTAGGCCCTTTTTAATATTTATAGGTATTCGCGTTTATTCATAAGCTTCGTTATGCACATTGGCAGCACGACCAGATGGATCTGCATTGTTTTGAAATGAAGCATCCCATGCAAGCGCTTCCGGTGTTGAACATGCAACTGATTTACCATGAGGTACACAATTTGCGGCAGCATCGCCCGGGAAATGTTCTTCAAATATTACTCGGTAAAAGTAAGCCTCTTTACTGTCTGGAGTATTGATTGGGAAGCGGTATTTAGCATTGGCTAAGTCTTGATCTGATACCTGATCGTTGACATGGGCTTTTAATGAATCGATCCAGCTATATCCAACTCCATCAGAGAATTGCTCTTTTTGTCTCCAAAGTACGCTGTCAGGTAAATAACCATCAAACGCTTCGCGTAGAATATGCTTTTCAATACGACCATCTTTACACATTTTATAGTCGGGGTTACTGCGCATTGCGATATCAACAAACTCTTTGTCTAAGAAGGGCACTCGCGCTTCGACACCCCAAGCGGCCATGGATTTATTAGCCCGAAGGCAATCAAACATGTGTAACTTAGATACTTTTCGATTCAGTTCTTCATGAAACTCTTTTGCATTCGGGGCTTTGTGGAAATAAAGGTAGCCGCCAAATAATTCATCAGCGCCTTCGCCAGACAGTACCATTTTTATACCCATTGCTTTTATTTGTCTAGACATTAAATACATCGGAGTTGATGCCCTAATTGTGGTGACATCATAAGTTTCTAAGTGGTAAACAACTTCTCTTAATGCATCAATACCTTGTTGGACGGTAAAAACTATAGGGTGGTGGACAGTGCCTATTTCATCGGCCACAACCTGTGCAGCAGCGAGGTCAGGTGATCCAGCTAAACCAATAGAAAAGGAGTGCAACTTCGGCCACCATGCATCAGATGCATCATTGTCTTCTATACGTTTAGCTGCAAACTTTTGAGTAATTGCCGAAATAACGGATGAATCTAAGCCGCCAGACAATAACACTCCATACGGAACGTCACACATGAGTTGACGTTTTACTGCCGCTTCTAGTGCATTTTTAACATCCAACGGGTTCGCTGAATTAGTTTTTACGGCGTCATAGGATTGCCAATCACGTTGATAGTAAGGGCGTAACGTGCCTTCTTTAGAATATAAGTAATGCCCAGGAGGAAATTCCTCTATTGAGGTGCAAATCGGTGTTAGTGCTTTCATTTCACTGGCAACGTAAAAGTTACCATGCTGATCTCGGCCAGTATAAAGAGGGATAATACCAATGTGATCTCGGCCTATTAAATAACTGTCTTGCGTTTCGTCATATAAACAAAATGCAAAAATACCGTTCAAGTCATCCAAAAATTCCGGGCCTTTTTGTTTATATAGCGCGAGAATAATTTCGCAGTCAGATTCAGTTTGAAAAGAAAAATCAGTGGTGAGGCTTTGAGCGAGTTCTTTATGGTTATATATTTCTCCATTGACTGCAAGTATGTTGGTTTTTTCGGGGTTATATAGTGGCTGTGCCCCACTTGATACGCCGACAATAGCTAACCGCTCGTGTACCAATATTGCTTTATCTGTTGCATATACGCCAGACCAATCAGGGCCTCGATGTCGGAGCGTTTTCGACATCTCTATTGCTTGACCCCGTAATTGTATTGGATCAGATTTTAATTCTAATACCCCAAAAATAGAACACATAAAATACCTCATTCCTGCGTTGGTTAGCTAAAGTGCTAATTATTTATTTTGTTGATGAAGAACGACGGTTTAATACCGTGTTTTCCTTATTATAGATTTACCAGAAATACATAGAGAAGTCACACAGCTAAGTGGGTTTTTTAAAGGGAGTTTAATGACTATATTGGTGCAATAAATGAGGATATTGCACCAATATGGAAGGTGGTTTAGTGCGTTGTGCCAGCTGCAACTTTTAAATCAGACTCATTGCTGATCGCGGCCGCAATAATGACTTTAATTGCTGACATGACCGTTTCTTGAGCCATGCTTGATGCACCATTGTGATGCACTGCTTGGGATGGTAAATAGGGGATATGTATAAAGCCACCTTTTATATTGTGGTGGTGCAGCGTAATTTCATGCATTAATCCATACATCACATGATTACATACATATGTCCCAGCAGTATTTGAAACGGCAGCGGGAATATCCGATTTGTGCAGGGCAAGTAAAATACGCTTAATTGGTAAGTTGGTGAAATAGGCGGCGGGCCCCAGTGGAATGACAGGTGTATCAATTGGCTGATTACCCGCGTTATCTGCAATACGGGCATCGTTCACATTAATTGCAATTCGTTCTAGTGATATGTCGGCTCGCCCCCCGGCCTGACCGACACATAATACTAATTGTGGAGAATATTTATTAATTGCACCACGTAGTACATCTAAAGATGTATCGAATTCACATGGGAGCTCTTTGGTGCGGATAGTTAACCCGTCAATAGCGATTCCTTCTAACGCTTGTACCGCTAGCCATGAAGGATTAATTAACTCACCGCCAAAAGGAGCGAAGCCAGTGATAAGAACACAAGGTTTGTGTGAGTTAGTCATTAAATATTACTCCATACATTAGTAAAATATTAATTGCGAGCAAAGTTAATGCGGTTGGGATTTGCACCTTGATAACTTGATATTTATCTTTTAAATCTAACAATGCGGCAGGGACAATATTGAAATTTGCAGCCATTGGTGTCATTAGTGTGCCGCAATAACCTGAATACATACCAATTGCAACGAGTGGTGCGGCAGAGGCACCATGCCCTTGAATTAAGAAAGGCACGGCAATGCCTGCTGTCATGACCGGAAATGCAGCAAAAGCATTGCCCATGATCATGGTAAATAACGCCATACCAACACAATACAAAACAACTAACATAAAGCGGTTATCAGGTGAAATAAATAACGTGACGAGATCTTGGATGGCGGTGCCAGTTTGAGCCACTATGAATACACCACCGAGCATCGCTAACATTTGCGGTAAGATAGCAGCCCATCCGATAGAATCTACTAATCGACGAGATTCAGTGAGTGCGCGTATTGGGCTGCCAGAAGTAAATTTCCAGCCAATTAACAAGGCAACACTACAGGCTAGGGTTAAAGAAGCTAATGTAAGATGACGCTGGTCGAATATGTACCAGCCATCGATATTTAAGTCTCCGAGAAGTAAGGTACAGATGACGGTGACGATAGGGATCATAACTGCTGGCATAAATAGTTTATTGCCAATTTTTTCTGCACTATGTGATTTAGCCTCATCTGATGGTGTGTCATAAGTGCCTATTGATACACGCCCAAACCCAGCGAGCAGTGCAATGACCATAACACTTACACCCACCCACTGATAAGTAATGGCTTTACCAAGCAGTGAAATTGAAAGATCACCAAATAAAAACACATTGCCAAATAATAGCCAAAAGAGTGCGGTACTGTATTTTTTCGGATGGCCTTTATCTTGTAACGTTCTCATTACTAAAAACATAACAACAAAGCCAATAAGTAAATATATGTTTTCGATTGATATGATAGCGGGAGGTGTATTTACAACATTTGACGGAGCACTCATGATGGCTCCTCCGTTAACCTAGTCTGAGGTTGATTCTTATAAAAAGCAATCTCACGACTAATTTTTGCTTCGAGCCTAGCCAATCTAAATAAATGAACGAGTAAAGCGGCGATTGCTGTGGGAATGGCCCATAAGCCAATATGGAGCGGTTCAATACCAGTAATACCATTTTCTTTTAGGAAAGCATCCATGAGTAACACCGCGCCAAAAGCGATGAAGATATCTTCTCCAAAAAACATAGCAATATTATCACATGCGGCCGCATGTGCACTGATCATATCTTTGACTTCTTTAGGTAATTCGCCATGTAGGTTTGTCGCAGCGCCTAATGCCATCGGTGCTAATAAGGGCCTAACCGTTTGAGGTTGTCCCGCTAGACTCAGTAAGCCTAGCGCAGAAGAGCATTCTCGTACTACGAAATAGACGGATAAAATGCGTGCAGTCGTTGCACTTTTTATACTCGCAATCCAGCTTTGTGCACGTTGTTGCAAACCATAGCGTTCAAGCAATGCGATCACAGGTAAAATCAGGAGAAAACTTGCGAGTTGACGAGAATTCATGAATTTCTCACCAAACGTTTCAATCAGTGCCAAGAAGTTCATATCGACCGCCCAACCGGTGACGATACCTGCGGCGGTGACCACCAGTAGCGGGTTAAACCGCAGTGCAAAGCCTAGCACTACGATTGCGATTCCACTTAGTGGTAATAGGTTTAAGTCTGTCATATTTATCACTCTATTTATTATTTTTTGCTAGCGTAAATTGCGCTAAGTGAGCAGATTGCTTTTCACTTGCACTATATGCTTGTGAAACAGTAGATTGAACAAATTGGACTGTTTGTTGTGTACCTAATTGACTAAATAAACGAAGGTCGGCGTTAATTACGGTGGCGATAATTGGATACCCCCCTGTAGTTTGACAGTCATTCAACAGCACTATAGGCTCTCCGTTTGGTGGCAGTTGGATCACGCCAGGATGTACCCCTTGGCTGGCTATCGTTGTGTTGTGTTGTACGGTATTTTTTGCTGTAAGTCGGGAACCCATACGGTTATTTAGCTCACTGACATGCCAAGTGGTTTGCAATAAATGCTCAAAAGCGCCGTCTGGCAGTTTATCACAGTGTGGCCCTTTAAGTACTCTTACCTCATTGGTGTATGCAGGCTGTTGTGCGCCTATGCGAGAAAGCGGCGTAGGGCAAGGCGTAAAAGTAAGTTGGTCATTGGCATTTAAAGTTCTACCATTAAATCCGCCAAAATTTGCTTGTATATCGGTAGATTTGGCACCGAGTACTTCGGAAATTTCGATACCGCCTTGAATCGCTAAATAAGCTCTTTGAGCACTTTTACTGGTTGAAAAAGTGAGAGTGTCGTCAGCATTGGCGAAATAACGCCATCCTGAATATAAAGGCTGGCCATTCAATTTGGCTGACAAGTCTCCCCCAGTTATGGCGAAATTAACAGGTGCGGTGAATTGAAATTGAGCGAGGCCAATGGTTATTTCAATCACGGGGGTATTTTGTGCATTGTTGACAAGTAAATTTGCTAGCTGGAATGCAATTGGGTCGAGTGCACCGCATTGACTCACACCTAGATGCCTATAACCTACACGGCCTAAGTCTTGAATTGAGGACAACACGCCAGACTTAATGATGTTTAACATAATCCTTCCTTTGACGGCATGAACTTAACTTGGTCTCCAGGCATGAGTACACTAGGCTGTGCGCGCAGAGGGTCAAACAAGGGGGTATCGCATAGCCCCACTAAGTGCCATCCACCAGGAGAAGCACTGGGATAAACAGCGGTGAGTTCTTGTGCTATAGCCACAGAACCTTTAGGTACATGAGTTCTAGGGGTTTCTTTACGCGGTAATTGCAGCGCTTTTGGGAGTGTTCCCAAGTACGCAAAACCAGGTAAAAACCCTATAAACTCAACTTGGTACAGTATGGATGAATGGAGTTCGACAATTTGTTTTTCAGTTATTTGTAACGTATTTGCCAATGCGGTCAGATCAGGGCCAAAATTGCGGCCATACTTTACAGTTAACGTGTGAGTGGTCGGTGTATAGCTGGTCACTTCACACTCGTCCCATAGGGCATTGATCTTTGCTATCCAAAAAGGGTGATCTTGCGGGTTTTTGAGGTAGACAGTGACTGAAGCCTTAGCGGGTACCACTTCAAAAAATGCATCACTTTGCAATAATTTTGCTGTCAGTGCAAATAAACGGCGTTGCGCGTTACGGGCAGGGTTTTGGGTTGTAAGTGTAAATACAATTGTATGCTCCCCAAGCAGGTAACAATGCTTATCAGTCATTGCGTTTCCATATCATTGTTATTATTGTCGATAGTATATCGAATTTGTTACTTGCAGATACAAAAAAGCCACACAATGCATGGCTTTTTTAACTCAGAGTGTTAATTCACATCGTTTGATGTATCGCTCTATTGTGTTTTTAATAGCCACTCACTTAATAAACGTACGCCATAACCTGTTCCACCTAGAGGAACTTCTCCTTTCGCTGAGCTAGAGAGTGCATTACCTGCAATGTCGATATGAACCCAACGTGTTTCACCTGCAAACTGTTGCAAGAAAGTCGCTGCGGTTGTTGCTCCTGGGCCACTAGAACCAATATTTTTAAAGTCGGCAATATCAGAAGATAGGGTATCTTTGTAACATAGGGGTAAGCGCCAAACTTGTTCGTTAACCTGCTTGCCAGCGAGTGTAAATTCATTTATCAGCTGATCATCATCTGAGAAAATTGCTGAATATCGATTCCCGACAGCACGAATCTTTGAACCAGTTAAGGTGGCAACATCAACCATTATCTCTGGCTTGAAGTGCTTACGGGCATACCACATGGCATCGCTTAATACGAGGCGGCCTTCTGCGTCTGTATTGACCACTTCAACACTTAACCCTTCAGCTGTACGTAATACATCCCCAGGTGCGATGGCATATTGTGATACCATGTTTGCTGCCATGCCCATAACAGCGACAACGTTCATGTCTGCTTTATTGAGTGCCATTGCTTTAATGGTACCAAGTACCGCTGCTGCACCTGCCATATCTGATTTCATTCGAGCTATTGAGGCACCTTTTTTTATGCTGTAACCACCAGAGTCAAACGTTATTCCTTTGCCGATAAGTGCAATTGGTGTGTCTGAGTTGCCCTCATAATGTGCAACGACTAGGCGTGCACCTTCCTTACTACCTCGACCAACCCCTTCGAGGGCACCCATTCCAAGCTCTTTCAATTGCGCAGGTTTTAAAATAGTTACTTTAACACCATATTGCTCTAGATCTTTTGCCGCTTTAGCAAAATCAACTGGGGTCATTTCTGTTGCCACTTCAGAAGTTAAATCTCGGGCTAAAAAAACACCTTGCTCAACGTGCGCAAGTTGCTGATATTGTTCACGGGTACGTGTATCGTTAGCGACATGAATTTTATAGCTAACATTAAATGTTTGTGGCTCTTTTTTATAAACTTCGAACGTATAGTCACGTAAGTTTGCGCCATGGGCGAATTGTGCAGCCAATTCGCTATTGTCTTTACTGTTGCCGATAGATGCGAGCGCGAGTGAAGCAGAGACTACTTTTTTCGACTCTAATTTCGCATGGATGTTACCACCTAGCTTAGCCATTTTGGCGTTGGTTAATGTCTCTTTCTTACCAAGACCAACAATGAGTATACGACTGTACTTACTATCAATAGGCGCAATAACTTCAACGGTTTTACCGTACTCACCTGTAAATGCATCAGCTTTTGTTGCACGCTCTAATTGCTTTCGTGTGTTGCTATCTAAAAACTTAAGATTGGCATTACCATCTGAATTTTGAAAAACGACAAGTGCATCACCTTTAACTAAATGAGATGTAAAATTAAAGTCAGCAGCAAAAGCACTTGCTGAGCTTAATACAGCGAATGATAGAGCACTCAAAGAAAAAGATAGTTTCATGATAAATCCTAAGTAAAAAATCAAAATAGCTTTTACCTGAAAAAAGTAAAGGTAGTAACTAATAGTCGTTGAACCGCCAGTTATTACAGTTAAATTACCACCAACCTTTAAGCAGTATGAGCGTTTAGTATGGTTTGTTTTTATTACTTCGTAGTATAAATTTATTGCATTAACTGAAATCAAAAATGCCGTCAGAAGGTCTATTCAAGCATAGTAATAATATAAAGCGTATTGGAGAGGGTAGCCAAACGCGAAACAAATAAGGGTACATATTACATGTCGAATAGTTTGAAAAGAACGCTTTTGACGGCTGTGGTTGTGGTCAGTTCACTGAACGTGAATGCCACTGACATGCCGATGCCCAAGCCAGAGCAAGCCAGTATGCATGTTAAAACACTTGTTTTAGGGTCTGGTTGTTTTTGGGGGGCAGAGAAACGGTATGAAGCAATGCGCGGCGTCATTGACGCTGAGTCAGGGTATGCAGATGGCACGGGTTTCAAAGCCAGCTATCAAGAGATCATTAAACACAGCCGGCGCTTTGATGAACGTAATTTTGCTGAAGTAGTAAAAGTCACATATAACGCAAATATTTTGACTACCGATACTTTATTACAGCGCTATTTTGAAAGTCATGACCCAACGCAAAAGAATCGCCAAGGTAATGATATTGGTACGCAATACCGTTCTACTATTTTATTCAGTGAACAAACCCAGCGGGATATTGCTGTTGATTTAAAAGCGCAGTATCAAATACTGTTATCAGCGAAAGGTTATGGCGACATTAAAACCATTATAAAGCCGCTAAAAAAGTTTTATCCGGCTGAAGAGTATCATCAGAATTACCTTGTTAAAAATCCTAATGGGTATTGCCCAGATCATTCAACAGGCGTTGTTTTCAAACCAGTAAATACACAAGAGAAAAACAATGATGTTTTATTATCTGGTAAGCACATTGTTGTTATCGATTCGAAAAACTATTGCCCATACTGTGAAAAGCTAAAAAAGACAGTTCTCAATGATTACCAAGGCGATGTCCGCTTACATTTTAGGTATGCAGATGAACTACATAACTTAGAAATAAAGTCAGCAACATGGGCAACCCCAACAATTTTATTTGTTGAAAATGGTAAAGAAGTATTTGGTCATCAAGGGTTTATGGATAAAACTCGCTTTTACAAAGCATTAGGTGCTTTTAAACTAGGAGACAGTGAAGCGTACTCAGTCGCGTTTCAAAAGGGAACACAACGTCCATTTTGCAAAGAATACGATATTTTCAAAAACACACCAGAAGGGGTATTTATTGATAAGTTAAGTGGTTCATCGTTGTTTGATACCAAAGATCGTTTTAATTCAGGTACTGGTTGGCTATCGTTTAAATATCCAGTTAAGGGCAGTGTGACTTATCATGAAGATACAAGTTTTGGTATGACGCGCACGGAAATACGTTCGAAATCAAGCGGAATTCATTTGGGGCATGTATTTGCAAATGAAGGGCCAAATGGTACAGACCGTTATTGCATAAATGCAACAGTGTTAGATTTTGTTGCCGCCCAATGAGCGGTTTCTAGCGGTGCTTCTCTCTTCGCTATGTGACTTTTTTACGTTGGTTCTTCACCAATTAAAAGCAGTTAGGGCTCGATACTAAAGATAAAAAAAACCCCTCTAACGAGGGGTTTTGGGTAACTCAGTGCCTAAGCACTGGGAATGAGGTCGGTACATTTTAAACTACTATGTAATATGTCAATTAATCCGTAAACTGCATTTCTGGGATGTCACCTTCAACGATGAGCTTACCAGCTGTTTTACTAATGATTTCGTCAACACTTACATTTGGCGCACGTTCTAATAAATAAAACGCGCCATCTTTCACTTCAAGTACGGCTAAATCAGTCACTATTTTCTTAACGCAATTCACTCCAGTTAAGGGAAGTGTACATGCTTCTAGTAACTTAGAGTCGCCGTGCTTACTGGCATGGGTCATTGTCACAATAATATTTTGTGCGCCTGCAACAAGGTCCATTGCACCCCCCATGCCTTTGATTAACTTTTTCGGGATCATCCAAGACGCAATATTGCCTTGTTGATCTACTTCAAATGCACCTAGAACCGTTAAGTCTACATGACCACCACGTATCATGGCAAAACTTTCAGCACTATTAAAAATAGCCGCACCTGTCGCAGCTGTCACGGTTTCTTTACCCGCATTGATCATATCTGCGTCAACTTGGTCTTCACTTGGGTACGGTCCCATACCTAAAAGCCCGTTTTCTGACTGCAACATAACTTCGATACCGACAGGCACAAAATTAGCGACTAGGGTAGGAATTCCAATTCCTAGATTGACGTAGTAGCCATCTTTCAACTCTTGCGCAACACGCATTGCAACTTGTTCACGTGATAAAGCCATTTTAATTCTCCTTACTTACTCGTCGTGACACGTTCAATGCGTTTTTCAAAGTTACCTTTAATTACGCGATTTACATAGATACCAGGGGTATGAATTTCACTTGGTTGTAATTCACCGGGTTCAACAATTTCTTCAACTTCAACCACGGTCATTTTACCTGCAGTGGCCGCCATTGGATTGAAGTTCATGGCTGTATGGCGAAATACCAAGTTACCATAACGATCGGCTTTCCAAGCTTTGATAATCGCAAACTCGCCGGTTATTGATTCTTCAAGGATGTATGGGCGACCATTAAATTCTTTGACTTCTTTACCCTCAGCAACCGGAGTGCCATAGCCAGTAGCTGTATAAAAACCTGGAATACCGGCTCCGCCTGCACGCATTTTCTCGGCCAAGGTTCCTTGTGGGGTAAGTTCCACGTCAATAATGCCGTCAAGCAATTGTTGTTCAAACAAAGCATTCTCGCCAACATATGATGCAACAATTTTTTTAATTTGACGATCGTGCAGTAAAATACCCAAACCAAAATCATCAACGCCGCAGTTATTTGACACAACAGTAAGTTCTTTGGTTTGCTTGCGTTTAATTTCATTAATTAAACCTTCAGGGATCCCACACAGTCCAAAACCGCCTGCAATGATGGTATCACCATCTTTGATGCCTTCCATCGCTTCGGCGTAGCTTGTCACTACTTTATCGAAACCGGCCATTAGCCCACTCCTCATTGTTGTTTTATCTTCAGTGTGACACACATACTAAAATTAGCATTAGTGTGTATCAACACTGGGTTGTTATTACGATGCGCATTTTGCTTGTAATGCTAAAGAAACCTTACTTACAGGTGACTTATTGAGTGCGTCACAAATTGCCCATCCAGCTTTTGCTAGCCTTTCTAAATCAATTTGGGGGTCAATGCCAAGCCCTTGCAGTAAGTAAATTACATCCTCTGTGGCAACATTTCCTGACGCACCTTGTGCATAAGGACACCCACCTAAACCTGCAACAGCACTATCGATGGTGGCAATACCTAATTCAAGGGCACTGTGAATGTTCGCTAAAGCTTGGCCATAAGTATCGTGAAAGTGCACGGCCAGCTTGTCTATGGGGATATGTTGCAGCAATAAAGAAATCACTGATTTAACCTTGTTTGGGGTACCCACGCCGACAGTATCACCTAAGCTAATTTCATAGCACCCAAGAGCCAACAATTGTTTACAAACCTTTAAAACAGCTTCAGGCTCAATATCGCCTTCATAAGGGCATCCAAGCACACAACTTACATAACCACGCACTTTGATCCCATGTTGTTGTGCTAGTTGGACCACATCTTTAAAGCGCTCAATGCTTTGCTCAATAGAGCAGTTAATGTTTTTTTGTGTGAATGTTTCGCTTGCTGCAGTGAATATTGCAAACTCTTTAACATTAGCTGAGAGTGCGGCTTGTGCTCCTCGCAAATTCGGTGTTAATGCACTTAGCACGACATCTGGAGCAACAGACACGCCGTTAATGACATCCAGAGAGTCAGCCATTTGCGGTACCCATTTTGGCGATACAAACGCACCAGCTTCAATATGTTTGAGCCCTGCGACACTCAATGTGTTGATGAGTTGTATTTTATCTTCGCTTGAAACAGTTGATTCATTTTGTAGTCCGTCTCGTGGGCCTACTTCTACAATTTTTACGTGTGCTGGATATGGCATCACTTAACCCTCCACAGCGTCAACAATGGCAAGCATTGCACCATGACTTACAAGTTCGCCTTCATCAAAACAATAACTACTCAGTATCCCTGTAAAAGGTGCATTCAGAGTGTATTCCATTTTCATGGCTTCGATGATAACTACAGGATCGCCTTTTGCAACTTGGCTACCCACTTTTTGTAAATGTTTTACAACGGTCCCATTAAGAGGTGCGGCTAAAGGTGCTGCTTCATGTTCGTGCTCACTAATAAAATGCTTAGATTTGAGCTCAAATCGGTGTGCAATCGCACCATACATCACCGTAATTGCATCCTCGGAAATCAATACGCTGGCAGTATATTGCTTACCATTAATTTGCGCAGTTAGCTGATTATTTAGCAAAGTTGCTGAGCCGGCTAATATGTCATCATCGATATGCAATGTATGATGTGAGTCGTTAAGCGTTACGGAGACATTATGCTCAGTAAAGGGGACCTTCATACTATTACGTTGATTCAATCTAAATGCAGTTTCTGACTGCCACGGTGTTGCTGCATTACTTGCATTTTTATGTTTTGTGTAGGCTAGTGCAGCTAGCGCAAGCAACTCAGTTTCGGGCAATTCCTGTTGTGTGAGTGTGTCAGTTTGACTGTCTATAAAGTGTGTATCTGGTGCGCCAGCTGTAAATGTTGGATGACCCGATAAATGATGTAAAAATGCAATGTTACTTTTCACGCCAGCCAAATGAACTTCTTCTAAAGCGTGATGCAATTTAAGTAATGCGATGGAACGATCGGGTGCATGAACGATGAGTTTGGCAATCATAGGATCATAGAATGAACTAATTTCACTGCCAGCCACGACACCTGTATCAACTCGCAGACCCTCATTTAATTGTGGAAAAGTCAAATGTGTTAAGGTGCCGGAGTAGGGCATAAAGTTTTCAGTTGGATCTTCAGCGTAAATACGCGCTTCAAAACTATGGCCAGTTAAAGTCACTTGCTCTTGTTGTAGTGGTAATGCTTGATTGTTGGCAACGCGAATTTGCCATTCGACTAAATCGAGGCCAGTCACCATTTCTGTTACTGGGTGTTCTACTTGCAAACGAGTGTTCATTTCCATGAAGAAGAATTCGTCGCCACACAGCAGAAATTCGACTGTTCCAGCACCTCGGTAATTGATTGCTTGGGCACATCGTACCGCGGCTTCTCCCATTGCTTGACGTAATTCATCACTCAAACCGGGCGCAGGCGCTTCTTCAATGACTTTCTGGTGACGACGTTGTAAAGAACAATCTCTGTCTCCAAGGTATACACAGTTACCGTGATTGTCAGCAAACACTTGTACTTCAACGTGACGTGGGGTGTCTACATAACGTTCAAGTAACACCAAGTCATTACCAAACCCAGCAAGTGCCTCACGTTGTGCTCCCTCTAATGCACTAATAAATTCTTGGGCTTGTCGAACCACGCGCATGCCCTTACCACCTCCACCGTAGGCGGCTTTAATTAAAACAGGGTAGCCAATTTTATTTGCTTCACTGGCTAAAAAATCGGTGGCTTGTTTTTGGCCGTAATAGCCGGGCACTAACGGTACATTGGCTTGTGCCATAATCTCTTTGGCACGGGTTTTAGAACCCATAGCTTCAATAGAGCTTGCTAATGGACCAATAAACACAATGCCAGCCTGTTCGCACGCATTCGCAAATTGATCATTCTCTGATAAGAAACCATATCCTGGGTGAATGCAGTCTGCGTTTGCTTGTTTAGCAACATCGAGTATTTTTTCAGCCACTAAATAAGAATCTTTACTTGGAGCTGGGCCGATATGATATGCCTCATCGGCAGAGCGTACATGAAGTGCATTTTCGTCGGCATCGGAATACACCGCTACGGTTTTTAAACCAAGACGTTTCGCTGTTTTTATAATTCTACATGCGATTTCGCCTCGGTTGGCGATAAGGATTTTTTTAAGCATGGTGATCCCTTACTGTTTAGCGGCGTGTTGCCAGTTTGGCGCACGCTTATCAAAAAAAGCGCTGAGGCCTTCTTGCCCTTCAGGGCTAACTCTTATTTGTGCGATACGCTGAGCGGTATGATGAATGAGCGTCTCGTCAATCGGATTACCTGCCACTTCATTGATAAGTGTCTTGGCAGAGCGAACTGCACTTGGGCCATTATTTAACAGAAGCTCTATGAACTTAGCTTGGCTATGGACTAAGTCATCGCTAATTTCGTGTATAAGTCCTAGATCAAGAGCTGTATTTGCCGTGAATACTTCAGCTGTGAGGAAGTAACGTCTGGCTTGGCGCTCACCAATTGCTTTAATCACATAAGGGCTAATAACAGCTGGGATCAAGCCAAGCTTTACTTCGCTTAGACAGAATTTCGCGTTTTCAGTAGCGACCGCAATGTCGCAGCAAGCAATTAACCCAAGTGCGCCACCAAATGCTGCGCCTTGCACAAGACAAAGCGTTGGGTGTGGGCAATTCGCCAATACCGACATAAGTTTTGCAAGCTGCTTTGAATCCGCCACGTTTTCATCAAAGTTATTGCCAGCCATTGATTTCATCCAACCAAGGTCAGCACCAGCAGAAAAGTGTTTTCCGTCAGTTTTTAAGACTAAAGCACGAATATCTAACGAGTTCGCATGCTCAATACACTTAATGAGCTCGGCTATCACAGCATCATCGAACGCATTATGTTTTTCAGGGCGACTTAATTCTAAAATCGCCACTTTTGTTTTTGTTATGGTTAAAGTGACAGACATAGTGTGCTCCCGTTACATTCTGAAAATACCGAACTTAGATTCTTTGCTTGGCGCGTTAGCCGCAGCATCGAGTGCCAAACCTAACACAGTGCGTGTATCGGCAGGGTCGATAATGCCATCGTCCCACAAGCGTGCACTGGCGTAATAAGGATGGCCTTGTTTTTCGTACTGCTCGATAATGGGTTTTTTAAACTCAGCAACTTCATGGTCGTTCATACTTTGACCTTTACGGGCTAAACCATCTTGGCGAACTTGAGTTAGTACGCCAGCCGCTTGTTCGCCACCCATGACTGAAATACGGGCATTGGGCCACATCCACATCATCGTTGGCTCGTAAGCTCTGCCACACATACCATAGTTACCAGCGCCATACGATCCCCCGATCAATACCGTGAATTTTGGCACATCTGCACAAGATACCGCAGTTACCATTTTAGCACCGTGTTTGGCGATACCTTCAGCCTCATATTTTTGACCTACCATGAACCCAGTGATGTTTTGCAAAAATAGCAGGGGGATATCGCGTTGTGCACATAGCTGAATAAAGTGGGCGCCTTTTTGTGCTGACTCCGAAAATAAAATACCGTTGTTTGCGACGATGCCAACAGGGTGCCCGTATATTTGCGCGAAGCCAGTGACGAGGGTTTCTCCAAAATAACGTTTAAATTCATCAAATTGTGAATCATCAACTACGCGTGCAATGACTTCTCGTACATCAAATGGTTTTTTCAGGTCAGTACCAACTATGCCGTATACCTCGCGAATATCATAGCGAGGCGGTTTCACATCTTTCAAAATGGGCTTTGTTGGTCGCTGGTGGTTAGTACGTTGGATACATTGACGTGCAATCGAAAGTGCATGCTCATCATTTTCTGCATAATGATCTGCCACACCAGAAGTTTTACAATGCACATCAGCGCCACCTAAATCTTCCGCGCTGACTTCTTCGCCGGTGGCCGCTTTTACTAAAGGTGGGCCCGCTAAGAAGATGGTCCCTTGTTCTTTTACGATAATACTTTCATCAGCCATTGCCGGTACATATGCGCCACCAGCTGTACATAGGCCCATAACCACTGCAATTTGTGGGATCCCTTTTGCTGACATACGTGCTTGATTATAGAAAATTCGGCCGAAATGTAACTTGTCTGGGAATACCTCATCTTGTTCGGGTAAATTTGCACCACCTGAGTCAACCAAATAAATACAGGGTAAGTGACAACGTTCGGCGATTTCTTGTGCACGTAAATGTTTTTTCACTGTTATTGGAAAATAGGTTCCGCCTTTTACAGTCGCATCGTTGGCGACAATCATACATTCGACGCCTTTAACTCGACCGATACCAGCCACAACGCCTGCACATGGAATATCTTGCTCGTACACGCCAAAGGCTGCGAATTGGGAAATCTCTAAAAATGGCGAACCTTCATCAATAAGTGTATCAATTCGGTCGCGTACAAATAACTTACCACGACCTTGGTGGCGTGCAATAAGGGCATCACCACCACCTTGAGAAAGAATGCTGACTTTGTCGTTTAAATCTTTAACCAGCGATGCCATCGCATCGCTGTTCGCTTTAAACTGACTGTCGTGGGGATTAACAGAAGAGTTAAGTACAGTCATAATTATATCCTTAACGGCTTTCAGTGAATAATTCGCGACCAATTAGCATGCGGCGAATTTCAGATGTCCCGGCCCCAATTTCGTATAATTTAGCATCGCGTAGTAACCGGCCTGTTGCATATTCATTGATATACCCATTTCCACCGAGAATTTGTATGGCATCGAGTGCCATTTTTGTCGCAAGCTCTGCGGCATATAAAATTGCACCCGCAGCGTCTTTACGAGTGGTTTCGCCACGATCACATGAGCGTGCAACGGTATATACATATGAACGCGCTGCATTCATTTGTGTATACATATCAGCGACCTTGCCTTGAATAAGCTGAAACTCACCAATTGATTTATTAAATTGCTTACGCTCGTGAATGTAAGGCGTGACGATATCCATACAGGCTTGCATAATGCCTAATGGGCCGGCAGCTAATACCACGCGTTCGTAATCTAGGCCACTCATAAGCACCTTTACGCCTTCGTTTAAGCCTCCTAAAATATTTTCTTCAGGCACTTCACAATCTTCAAAAACTAACTCACAGGTGTTTGAGCCACGCATGCCCAATTTATCAAGCTTTTGCGCAGTTGAGAAACCGGGGAAATCTTTTTCTACTAAGAATGCGGTAATGCCTTTTGAGCCGGCGTCTAAGTCTGTTTTTGCATATATCACCAATACATCTGCATCAGGTCCATTGGTGATCCACATCTTATTACCATTGAGGATATATTTATCGCCTTTCTTTTGTGCTTTCAATTTCATTGAAACAACATCTGAACCGGCGTTAGGTTCACTCATCGCCAATGCGCCAATGTGCTCACCACTGATTAGCTTAGGTAAGTATTTACGTTTTTGTGCATTGTTACCATTACGATTAATTTGGTTCACACAGAGATTCGAATGCGCGCCGTAACTAAGACCAATTGATGCACTCGCTCGGCTGATCTCTTCCATTGCAATAACATGCTCAAGATAACCCATACCTGCACCACCGAATTCTTCAGGCACGGTGATACCTAACAGTCCCATTTCGCCAAACTGAGGCCAAAGCTGATTTGGGAAGCTGTTGTCTAAGTCTGTTTTCTCAGCCAAGGGGGCAATTTCAGCGGTAGCAAAGCCATTCACATGATCGCGGATCATGTCCGCAGTTTCGCCTAATCCAAAATTCATTTCTTTGTATAAAGATACGGTGCTCATAATAATAATCCTGTGAGAGTTATTCTTCTAAATTACCTAAGGTATCGCGGCAGCGACGTTCTGCGGTCACTAATTCCATCAATACAACTTTTATATCGTCCATCTGTTGACTTAAATCGGCTTTTTTCTCTTCAATTAAATTCAACATGGTAACTAACTGTTTTGCGCTAGACTTATCTGCGTCGTATAGCTCAAATAAACGACCTGTTTCGGCTAGCGTAAATCCTAAACGTTTGCCACGCAGAATGAGCTTGAGACGAACTTTGTCACGTTTGGAATAAATTCGAGTCTGTCCATGGCGTTCAGGAGAAAGTAATCCTTGATCTTCATAAAAGCGAATACTTCGCGTGGTAATGTCAAATTCCTTAGCTAAATCACTAATAGAAAAAGTAGGTTCGTTATTGTTATCTTGCATGGTGTTTACACATTTACTTCTGTGACTGATTAGACCAATATAAGTGAAGTTTACGTAAAGGTAAAGCTGAACATTTAAATCATACTTTGGTAGCAGTTGTAAATAGCCATTCTAGATATGAAAAGCGAGGCTGTAATAAGGAAATTACGTGTTTGGCAAGGATTGTGTGCAGCATAACTTTACAAATTAGGCCAACGAAGTTTGTTTGATTTTAGATTTACGTTGGCGTAAACGTAAATATTATGTATGCTCGAAACATAAAATTTATTGTTCAAGCTAAATCGCTTGTGAATAGGAGCAAAAAATGAGTAATGATGCTGTTGTCATCGTAGCCGCAAAACGCACCCCTATGGGTGGCTTTATGGGCGCTTTATCTGGTGCAAGTGCCACCGAACTGGGCGCAACTGCGATTAAAAGTGTGATGTCTGAAACGGGTTTGTCAGATGCATCTATTGATGAAGTTATCATGGGATGTGTACTGCCAGCAGGATTAGGCCAAGCACCAGCACGTCAAGCAATGTTGCACGGCGGACTTGCGCGTTCAACAGGCGCAACAACAATCAACAAAGTGTGTGGCTCAGGTTTAAAAGCAGCCATGCTAGCTCATGATTTAATTAAAGCTGGCAGCATTTCCTCTGCAATTGCCGGTGGCATGGAGAGCATGACAAATTCACCGTATTTTATCCCGAAGGCCCGTGGTGGCATGCGCATGGGACATGGTGAAATTAAAGATCACATGATGTCAGATGGCTTAGAAGATGCCTACGATAATAAAGCGATGGGCTGTTTTGCGCAAGATACCGCTGACCAATATGGTATTACGCGTGAGCATATGGATGAATTTGCATTGGGTTCATTAAGTAAAGCCAACGCAGCAATTGAAAACGGTAGCTTTAGCGCGGAAGTTGCAGCGCACATCATTAGCACTCGCAAAGGCGACGTTGAAATTAGCATTGATGAGCAACCAGGCAATGCACGCCCTGACAAGATCCCAAGCTTACGCCCTGCATTTAAAAAAGACGGCACCATTACCGCGGCGAATTCATCATCCATTTCGGATGGTGCAGCGGCATTAATTTTAATGAGTGAGTCAGAAGCCCAACGTCAAGGTTTAACGCCTTTGTGTAAAATTGCGGCACATGCAACACATTCACAAGCACCTGAAGAATTTACATTAGCCCCCGTTGGTGCAATGAATACGTTACTTGAACGCACCGGCTGGAGCAAAACAGACGTCGACCTTTGGGAAATTAACGAAGCGTTTGCGATGGTTACTATGCTTGCTATCAATGAAATGGGCTTAGACACCAACAAAGTAAACGTGAATGGCGGTGCATGTGCACTGGGTCACCCAATTGGCGCAAGTGGTGCACGTATCTTAGTGACACTTATTCACGCACTACGTAATAGAGGCTTATCAAAAGGTATTGCTTCTTTGTGTATTGGTGGCGGTGAGGCGGTTGCATTGGCAGTCGAAGTGTAACGTTTACTTGACATTAATTTAAAAAATTCGGGCATCGAATAACTGGTATAAAAAATATTACTAACCAGCGGTGCCTTATCTCATTTACTCTGGGGAGGAGTGCGTCATGCACCAAGTACCTTTATACATCAACGGCGAATTTTCACAATCATCATCTGACACTTGGATTGACGTAGTTAACCCTGCCAATCAAGAAGTATTGGCAAAAGTTCCGTGTGCTACCGAGGCGGAAGTTCAAGCAGCAATTACTTCAGCACAGGAAACCTTTAAAACATGGAAAGAAGTGCCTATTTCGGAACGTGCGCGGGTGATGATGCGTTATGCTGCGTTACTTAAAGAGCATCATGATGAAATAGCGACGATTATTTGTCATGAGTTAGGCAAAACTTTTGAAGATGCCAAAGGTGACGTATGGCGTGGTATTGAAGTTGTAGAACAAGCTGCAAATGCACCTTCTATGATGATGGGTGAAACTGTTGGTAACGTTGCACGTAATATTGATACCTACTCTTATATGCAACCATTGGGTGTGTGTGCAGGTATTACCCCATTTAATTTCCCAGCAATGATCCCATTGTGGATGTTTCCGCTTGCAATCGTGTGTGGTAACACGTTTATTTTAAAACCATCAGAACAAGATCCACTCACGCCGATGCGTTTGGTTGAACTGTTTGAAGAGGCGGGAGCACCTAAAGGGGTACTTCAAGTTGTACATGGTACCAAAGCGCAAGTAGATCAAATTTTAGAAGCACCAGAAGTACGCGCTATTTCATTTGTTGGGTCGTGTGGTGTAGGTCAATATATTTACTCAAAAGGCACGCAAAACTTAAAACGTGTTCAAGCATGTGTAGGCGCTAAAAATCATATGGTGATCATGCCAGACTCTAAAAAAGAGCAGCTGATCAATAATTTGGTAGGTTCGTCTGTTGGCGCTGCAGGGCAACGTTGTATGGGTATTTCAGTAGCGGTCTTTGTGGGTGATTCTAAAGAGTGGGTTGCTGATTTAAAAGAAGCGTTTACCAAAGTACGCCCAGGTGTGTGGAATGATCCTGAAGCTGCATATGGTCCACAAACAACCGGCGCGGCAAAAGCACGTATTTTATCTCTCATTGAGGGGGCAAAACAACAAGGTGCGACGTGTTTACTTGACGGTTCAGATTTTACCGTCGAAGGCTATGAAAATGGCAACTGGGTTGGTCCAACTTTATTTACTGATGTAACACCTGAGATGGACTTATATAAAGAAGAAATATTTGGTCCTGTGCTCGCGTGTATGTTTGTAGATACATTAGAAGAAGCGATCGAACTGATCAACAATAGCCCATATGGTAACGGTACCTCATTATTTACATCAAGTGGTGCAGCAGCACGTAAGTTCCAGCATCATATTGAAGTTGGTCAAGTGGGTATCAATGTACCGATCCCTGTGCCATTGCCATTTTTCTCATTCACCGGTTGGAAAGGGTCTTTCTATGGTGACCAACATACCTATGGCAAACAAGGTGTACGTTTTTACACTGAAACTAAAACCATAACATCTCGCTGGTTTGAAGATGGCGCTGTATCTGGTCCGAATATGAGTATTAACCTTAAATAATTTATTTAGTTATCAAACAAGTAACCACATAGAGTTGCAGAAACTAAGTAGTAGCCTAACCTGATTTCAGGTTAGCGCATCAATAATTAAAACAATCAAGCCTACGTTAGGTGGGCTTGCATTAGACAACAAAAGAGGTCTCTATGGACTTTAATCTGAACGAAGATCAACAGGCATTCGCCGAAACCGCCCACCAATTTGCAATGAGTGAACTCGCACCCAATGCAGCATTATGGGATCGTGAACATATATTTCCAAAAGAAGTTATCAAAAAAGCCGGCGAACTGGGCTTTTGTGGTTTATACACCCCTGAAGAGGCCGGTGGTTTAGGCTTATCACGTTTAGACTCTAGTATTATTTTTGAACAACTGGCTATGGGCTGTACCGCCACAACGGCGATGCTAACCATTCATAATATGGCAACTTGGATGATTGCCAGTTTCGGCACTGATACCGTAAAAGACACTTTCATTGACCAATTAGTAATGGGTGAGTTACTGGCATCATATTGTTTGACAGAACCAGGAGCTGGTTCAGATGCGGCATCACTTAAAACTAAAGCAGTGTTAGACGGTGATGAATACGTACTCAATGGTTCAAAAATGTTTATCTCAGGTGCGGGCGAAACCGATGTGTTGGTGGTAATGGCTCGCACTGGTGAAGCCGGTCCTAAAGGCATTTCTGCATTTTTAGTACCTGCTGATGCAGCTGGTGTTGAATATGGTAAAGCCGAAGAGAAAATGGGCTGGAATGCGCAACCTACTCGATTAGTTAGCTTTGAAAATGTACGTATTCCTGCGAGCTATTTACTCGGTCAAGAAGGGGAAGGGTTTACATTCGCTATGCAAGGCTTAGATGGTGGGCGTATCAATATTGCGACCTGTTCCATTGGTACTGCACAACAAGCATTGAATACGGCAAAAGAATATATGCAAGAACGAGAGCAGTTCGGTAAGCCGTTAGCAGCATTTCAAGCATTGCAATTTAAAATCGCTGATATGAATACCGAGCTTGTCGCTGCGCGTCAAATGGTACGTTTGGCAGCCTTTAAGTTAGACACTAATGATAGTGAAAAAACCACATACTGTGCCATGGCAAAACGCTTTGCAACTGATGTTGGCTTTAAAGTGTGTGATGATGCATTACAGATCCATGGTGGTTATGGTTATATAAAAGAATACCCACTAGAGCGACACGTACGTGATGTTCGTGTACACCAAATTCTCGAAGGTACTAATGAAATCATGCGTGTCATTATAGCACGTCGAATTTTAGCCCAAGGCGCCGCGAGCGTATTGTAAGGAGTTCCCATGACAGCACAACTTAAACTTGAAAAGCAAGGTAATACAGCCGTAATCACGATGAGCAACCCCCCAGCGAACACTTGGACTCGTGACACATTAGTGGGCTTAAAAGAACTGGTTATAGATCTTAATCAAGACAAAAATATTTACGCGCTGGTTATTACAGGTGAAGGTGAGAAGTTTTTCTCAGCAGGCGCTGATTTAAATGTGTTTGCAAGTGGTGACAAAGGTGTTGCGGCGGATATGTCTCGTGTATTCGGCGAAGCTTTTGAAACTTTGAGTGACTTTAGAGGGGTATCGATTGCCGCGATTAACGGATTTGCAATGGGTGGTGGTTTAGAAGTCGCACTGGCATGTGATATTCGCATTGGTGAAGAGCAAGCACAAATGGCATTGCCAGAAGCGAAAGTGGGCTTATTACCTTGTGCAGGTGGCACACAAAACCTGTCGTGGTTAGTAGGTGAAGGCTGGGCAAAACGCATGATTTTATGTGGCGAGCGCCTTAAAGCAGACAAAGCACTTGAGATAGGGTTATTAGAAGAAGTTGTGGCGACAGGTACGTCTTTAGAAGCTGCCATTGCTTTGGCTACCAAAGTAGCTGATCAGAGCCCTGTTGCTGTGACAGCATGTAAAGCATTGATCCAAAAAGGGCGTACAGGGACCATTAATAGTGCGTTACCGTTAGAACGAGAGTTATTTGTTACTTTATTTGATACGCAAGATCAAAAAGAAGGCGTTAATGCATTTTTAGAAAAGCGTAAAGCAAATTGGGTGAATGGCTAATGGCAAAGCTGCAGTTATTAAACCAAGCTGATGCGCCCGTTGTATTTGAACTCGCGCAAAGCGACAACGGTATGCAAGTGGCCTTCGCGACGCTGAACGTACCGAAAGCTTTAAATGCACTTAATTTAGACATGATCCGTTTGTTAGCGAAGCAATTAGATGTTTGGGCACAAGATGACCAAATAGCTATGGTTGTTATGAAAGGCGAAGGAGAGAAAGCATTCTGCGCCGGCGGTGATGTGGTGAGCCTTTATAATGCAATGGCTGCCAATGATAAAAATACTTACATTGAAACATTTTTCAGCGAAGAGTACCGCTTAGATTACCAAATTCATACTTATGAAAAGCCAATTTTATTGTGGGGCAATGGCATCACCATGGGTGGTGGATTAGGCTTAATGGCTGGCGCAAGTCATAGGGTAGTGACTGAAACAGCACGCATTGCAATGCCGGAGATCACCATAGGCTTATACCCAGATGTCGGCGGTAGCTACTTTTTGAATAAGATGCCAGAAGGCGTTGGGCTATTTTTAGGACTAACAGGTGCATCGATTAATGCTGCTGATGCACAATTTGTTGGTTTGGCAGATCACTTTATTGATGCTGAAAAGTATGGTGAGTTATTGGCTGGCTTATTGGGAGTGGAGTGGGGGATAACTACCAGTTCAAACCATAACATGCTAACAAATATGCTAACCGAATTGACTAATATTTCAGGTGAGCCTCCAAAAAGTGAGATTCAGGCGAATATAGAGCAAATTTCGCACGTGAATAATTGTCATGATCTGCAAGCGCAAGTTGACTATATTTTATCAATTCCAAGCGATGATAATAAATGGTTAAGTCGAGCGCAAAAGTCGTTAAAACATGGCTCACCATTAAGTGCGGTGTTGGTGAGTGAGCAGCTCAAGCTTGGTAAAGGCAAATCTTTAAAAGAATGTTTTTTACTTGAGCTGGGTATGTCTGTACAAGCGGGTGAAGCGGGTGAGTTTCAAGAAGGAGTTCGCGCATTACTCATTGATAAAGATGGTGCGCCACAATGGCAGTTTGATGCAATAAGTTCAGTATCAGATGAGACTGTATCAGCATTTACGAGCGCGCGTTGGAGTGACGACGCACACCCGTTAGCAAATATGTAGGGAGCAGAACAACATGGCAAAGATTGGATTTATTGGCTTAGGAAACATGGGTGGCCCAATGGCCTGCAATTTAGTAAAAGCAGGACATACGGTAATGGTATTTGATTTAAGTGATGATGCAATGGCACATCTTGCGGAGCAAGGTGCGTCCACAGCAAGTGATGTAACACAGGTATGTGATGGTGCAGATTATGTGATCAGTATGTTGCCTGCCGGCAAGCATGTGCGCGCTATTTATTGTGGTGAGAATGGGTTAATTAATCATTTAAGCACCGACACACTGGTTATCGATTGTTCAACCATAGACGCGGAGTCTGCGCAGTTTGTAGGTAAGGCACTGGGTGATGCTGACGTGAGTTTTGTTGATGCACCAGTGTCGGGCGGAGTCGCAGGTGCTGCGGCTGGGACACTGACCTTTATTGTTGGTGGTAGCCAAAACGATTTTGATGGCGCCAATAAAGTGCTCCCTGATATGGGTAAAAATATTTTTCATGCGGGTGAAATTGGCGCGGGTCAAGTCGCGAAGATCTGTAATAATATGCTGCTAAGTATATTAATGGCAGGGACCAGTGAAGCATTGCAGATGGGGATTGATCATGGTTTAGACCCCAAAGTACTGAGTGAGATCATGCTCAACAGTTCTGGTCGAAATTGGACATTAGAATTATATAATCCATGTCCAGATGTACTTGAGAATGCCCCGAGCTCTAATGATTATAAGCCGGGCTTTATGGTTGACTTAATGGCTAAAGACTTAGGCTTAGCACAGCAAGCTGCACAACAGACCAATTCGGCAACGCCGATGGGCGCACTTGCGAAGAATTTGTACAACTTGATGCAAAATCAAGGCAAAGGCTCAGAAGATTTTAGCGCGATTTTTAAACTTTTTAGCGAAAAATAAGATTCATTATGGATATTAAAGACAAAACGGTAGTGATCACAGGTGGTGCGCAAGGCTTAGGGTTTGCGATGGCCACACAAATGGCTGAGCTGGGCGCAAATTTGGCACTGATCGATATGCAAGAAGACGTTTTGGCGTCGGCATCCGCTGAGTTAAGCAAGTTAGGTACAACAGTTAGCACTTACGTAGCTAATGTCAGTGTTGAAGCAGATGTTGAAAACGTATTTAACTGTATAGCTGATGACTTTGGTCGCATTGATGTGTTAATCAATAATGCAGGCATTTTACGTGATGGTTTATTACTTAAAGCTAAAGAAGGCAAGATTATTGATAAAATGTCTTTATCGCAATTTCAATCAGTGATTGATGTGAACTTGACGGGTGTTTTCTTGTGTGGTAGAGAAGCGGCAGTGAAAATGGTTGAAGGTGGTGAAGGTGGTGTGATCGTTAATATGTCGAGTGTGGCACGTGCCGGTAACATGGGCCAAACTAACTATTCTGCCGCTAAAACTGGTGTAGTTGCATTGACTACAACGTGGGCAAAAGAGCTAGGTCGTTTTGGTATACGTGTAGGCGCAATTGCACCTGGTGTTATTCGTACGCAAATGACTGATGCGATGAAACCAGAAGCGAAAGAGCGACTGGTTAAAATGAAGCCTGTCGGTCGACTTGGTGAAGCGCAAGAAATTGCCCATACAGCAAAGTACATTATTGAAAATGACTTTTTCACAGGCCGTGTGATAGAAATAGATGGCGGTATTCGCTTATAGATGACTCGCAGTGTTACCGAGTGGCCTTTTAACAAAAAAGCATAGTGCAGACTATGCTTTTTTGCTTTCACAAGAGTATGTTTTTATAAACACGTTTATAGTGTCATAAGCCCTTGCTATGGTGATATTACTGAAGTGTATTATTGAGGTTCTAATG
>NZ_JAGJEF010000259.1:0-317 GCF_018100875.1 Pseudoalteromonas sp. MMG012 | reverse complement strand
ACCCAATCTCTTGAGCACATCTTTCTAACTCTTTCAGGAACTGAAATGAATTTGTTCCATGCTTTTGAAACTTGCTCAACAATATCTTCATAACCCTTAAATGTACGATTGGATAAACAGTGCTGACGGAGCCAACTCCAAACTTGTTCTATTGGATTTAATTCAGGTGAATATGGTGGTAGTTTGATTAGCGTGACATTATTAAAAGGCTGAACGGTATCGAATGTATGCCAACCAGCACCATCCATAATAACAACTGCATGCCTTCCGAGTTCGGTAGCTTTCGATATTTGTTCCATATGTAGTGTCATCGCTTC
>NZ_JAGJEF010000258.1:0-323 GCF_018100875.1 Pseudoalteromonas sp. MMG012 | reverse complement strand
ACTATGGCGTCAATAGCTAATTTTAAGTTTTTGGCGCTTCCCACATAACACCGTCTCTGAGCATCGAATTTAAGATCACAATCATCTTCCTGACACACGCAATAAGCGCTACTTTTTTCGGTTTCCCAGCAGCAACTAATCGCTGATAGGTTGATTTAAAAACCGGGTTAGATTGGATAGCTGACATCATCGCCATGTATAAAACGGTGCGCACTTGATGTCGACCACCTTGGATTTTACGGAGCCCTTTATACCGTCCACTTTCGCGATTCATTGGTGCAACACCTAATAAAGAACCAGCTTCTTTGTTCGACATATAGCCA
>NZ_JAGJEF010000257.1:0-323 GCF_018100875.1 Pseudoalteromonas sp. MMG012 | reverse complement strand
GAAATAGAGGCCTAAGGGGCGAATATAAATATCCAGTTTGAATTTACCGGTATCGACACCGACATTAATGTTTTGCTCTGTATTTGTTTTCATAATAAGCTAACTCTTGCTTGCATAATGCGGGTTCGAGACCCAGTAGACTATTCGAGTGTGATGCTTGGAGTCTTTTGTGGCGTTCATTCTTGTTATCGGTCTCTCAACAGAGGAGCCATCGCTCAATCGAACTACCACAAAAGAGAGCTTTAGTTGCAGCTAAAGCCTGGGTCTCACATTACCCGAACTCGGTTTAAAAGAATAATTTAATGGGTTTATTATCCATACAA
>NZ_JAGJEF010000256.1:0-331 GCF_018100875.1 Pseudoalteromonas sp. MMG012 | reverse complement strand
TGGGCTGGTGATGTGACTTACCTAAGAACTGGCGAAGGTTGGATGTATCTGGCTATCGTCATGGACTTATATTCACGTCGTATTGTTGGTTGGCATATTGATAAACGCATGACGACTGATTTAGTTAGCAAGGCGATGATGAAAGCCTATAACTTACGGCAGCCTCGAAAAGGCTTGGTGTTTCACAGTGATAGAGGTTCACAGTACACCAGTAAACAATATCGACAATTACTATGGAGTTATGGCGTCAGAGCCAGTATGGGCGATGTCGGTGCGTGTTGGGATAATGCGGTTGTTGAGCGATTCTTCGGCAGCTTAAAACATGATTGGT
>NZ_JAGJEF010000255.1:0-336 GCF_018100875.1 Pseudoalteromonas sp. MMG012 | reverse complement strand
CGGCCAAGATTACCTTGATGGTGTGAAGAATACCTATGCGGGTAAAAATGCGGTGAAGGTAGCCACGGTAGGTAAGCCGAGTAAGGTGATCTTTACCGAGCAGCCCAGTACTGGTGACGCTCAAGTTGAAGGACTGGTATTTGTTGATGGTAATCAAAATGGCATAAAGGAAGGCAAAGATCTGGCGATCCCGAACCTAGCAGTCACCCTGAGCGGTAAGGATGAATTTGGCAACGCTGTGTCATTGAGCACCAACACCGACAGTAATGGTGCATTTAGTTTTACCGCGCTTCGCCAACCGGATGCAGACGGGTATGTGGTGACGCGCGCTGATAC
>NZ_JAGJEF010000254.1:0-338 GCF_018100875.1 Pseudoalteromonas sp. MMG012 | reverse complement strand
GCAGTATTGTGGATCCTGACCTGCGTCAGGAAGACCGAGTGTGTACGACCTCACATCGAAATGCAGCACCACCTTCGTCGCCCTGAACTTGCTTCAGGGTCCATGTCGAAACATATGCAGTATTATGGATCCTGACCTGCGTCAGGAAGACGGGGTGTGTATGACCTCACATCGAAGTGATGCGCCATCTATGAAAACGAAAGCGTTTCGTCCCCTTATCACCTAAGCTGCCTGTGCAACATTAAATATACTAACCCCCACCTTTTTATCGCCCTTGCCCTACCTTCCCCACTTTCGTCGCCCTGAACTTGCTTCAGGGTCCATAAAGTTGCCACTTG
>NZ_JAGJEF010000253.1:0-352 GCF_018100875.1 Pseudoalteromonas sp. MMG012 | reverse complement strand
ACGTATGTTGATTTAAATCCAATTAGAGCCAAAATGGCAGACACACCCGAAACCTCAGACTACACCAGTGTTAAAACCCGCTGTGAACATGCCAAAGAGGGCAAACAACCTAAACAATTGGCGCGTTTTGCAGGTAGCCCCCGAAAGCATATGCCCAAAGGTTTACCCTTTGAATTAAAGTCCTATTTAGAATTAGTCGAGCTAACAGGCAGATGTATGCGAGCAGATAAGCGAGGCGCTATAAGCCCAATCAACTCTCCAATTCTAGACAGACTCAACATTGCCCCTGAAAACTGGCAAAAACTCACCACACAATTTACCAAAGTATTCCATGGCGCAGTAGGGCGACCCC
>NZ_JAGJEF010000252.1:0-356 GCF_018100875.1 Pseudoalteromonas sp. MMG012 | reverse complement strand
CTCTTCGTGATCTTGCCCTGCGCCCTAGGGCGATCTTTTTAGGTTCGTACAACGAGATTTATGTTAAGTTGAACTAGAACAATATAGACAACCAAATAAAAGCACTTAAAAACACAGTAACCATAACTGAAGCTGAACCGATATCTTTTGCCTTGCCACTTAACTGATGATGTTCTGTCCCTATACGATCTACTACGGCCTCAATGGCTGAGTTTATCAATTCAACAATAAAAACAAGCACTAGACTACCTAACATTAAAATCCTTTCTACAGTAGTGACATCAATAAAAAATAAGATAAGTGATAATACTATAATGGCAACTAGCTCTTGTCTTATTGCAGCTTCACTTTGGAAG
>NZ_JAGJEF010000251.1:0-361 GCF_018100875.1 Pseudoalteromonas sp. MMG012 | reverse complement strand
GAGATTCCGAATATGGATTATCATTGCTGACACCTGGACGGCTTCGAGAGCCTATTATCCCCATTTCAAGCATCTTCGCCTGCATCGTCAGGCACTTCATCGGACTGCCGTTATCTGAGTGCAATACGACATTTTGTTTAACGCATTTCTCAGCCCAGAGTGTACGTTCAAGTAATTCCGCAGCATATTCTCCTGATTCACTATCATGAACTTCCCAACCCACAATTTTACGGCTGAAGATGTCGATTATCATGTAGAGATAGAAGAAGCGACCAATTACTGTTGAAGGGCAGTAGCTGATATCCCAAGTCCAAACTTGGTTTGGCCCTGTCGCCGTATACCCCCTAGGCTTAGCTCGGCT
>NZ_JAGJEF010000250.1:0-364 GCF_018100875.1 Pseudoalteromonas sp. MMG012 | reverse complement strand
CACACAACCTTGAAGCGTGAACAGTAATGTACCAAGTAGTGCTTTCTTCATGTTATTCCTTTAAATTGTATGCTGTTTTATTATTCTTGTGTGAAGCCTCTATTGTGAAAGGCGTAACAATGGGTTTTGCTCAAAAATCCCCTGGGTGAAGTTACAATCTAACTCATTGGGTGTATAAAAAACTACGAGAAGCCCACATTGTTACTTCGTTGACTGTCCCATCTTATTTTCTTTCTCGCATAATGGTAGTGTGGTGTCGGTTAAGTAAACGGCCGATTGAGCGGCAGCTTTCACCACTATTATGGCGATAATAGATTGCTTTTCGCTCAAAACTGTTAAGATGTTCATAAGACATTTCTCAGCC
>NZ_JAGJEF010000025.1:0-60202 GCF_018100875.1 Pseudoalteromonas sp. MMG012 | reverse complement strand
CTCGGCTTTAGTTTTTATATAAAACTCAGGTTATGTATTTTTATTATTCATTTGTGCAATGAACTTATTTGAGTCAGCGATAGAGCGGTTCATATCGTCTATCAGCGATTGGATATCGCTTTTTAAGCTTTTAAATTCGCCTCGTATGGCCGCTATGGCTTGTGCATTTAGGTTATGCTTTAAATATAAGACATTGTCTTTTAACGATGATAGCACTGGCTGCATCTTCTTTTCACTGCTGCGCATTGAGCGTAGTAATTTATCAAATTGGCGCTGTGTTTGTTTGAGTTTCTTTTCACTTTCTCGTTTTAGTGTTGCACTAGAGTATTGTGTCAGCTCTTCTTCCCATTCACTGAATAAAGCACCAGCAACATCTTCAACTTTATCTATGTTACGACTCACATCGGTTGCGGCTGATAAACTGGATTCATAGTCATCATTGAGTTGGTTATAGGCTGATTGCAACTCGCCACCATCAAAGTTGATGAGAGTAGAGAGTCGTTCAAGAGCAGACTGAAATTCTTGTTGTGACTCTTGCTGTGATTCTTTGGTTGCTTCGACACGATCAACTAGGATATCTCGTTTGTGAACACCGACTTGTTCCATTGCCGAATAGTATGCAGTTTGGCAGCCTGTAAGTACAAAACATAATGTGGCAGCGAGTGTAAAGTGTTTCATATTCAACCTATTTTCTTAGTATGTTGCTGTAAATTATGTAGCTGATTGTTATGATGTGCAAAGTGTTTTTAAGAATTAAGTACATTATGCGTGAAAAGATTGAACTGCATATAAAAGCATGGGGAAGACAACAGCCTCAGTGGTGGTTACGCTACTTTAGGCGTTGCCAAGAAGATCAAATTACGATTAATGCTGGATATTTAGCATATGTAACTTTGCTATCACTTGTGCCATTGATTGCAGTTGGCGTTGCTATCTTTTCGGCATTTCCGGGTTTTGAAGATACACGATTAGCAATTGAAAATTTTATTTTCAATAATTTTGTACCGACCTCTACTGACTCAATTAAAGCCCATATCAGTGCTTTTACGGGTAATGCAAATCAAATGACTGCTGTGGGGATTAGCTTTTTAGCCGCTATTGCATTATTGCTCATAAGAAATGTAGATAGTGCACTTAATCGAATTTGGCGAGTTGTAGAAAAGCGTCCATTGATGATTTCGTTTGCAATCTATTGGATGGTATTGACGCTTGGCCCTGTATTATTGGGGGCCAGTATTGGCGTTACGTCTTATATTGTGTCACTTGTTTCGTTTGCTGATCAAGGGATCCCTGGATTCAGTGGTTTTTTATTAAAGCTATTACCTTATGTTATTTCAATGGCAGGTTTCATTATGCTCTATACTTTAGTGCCTAATACACGTGTGTCTTTTCGAGCTGCCATTCCAGGTGCATTATTTGCTGCACTACTATTTGAATTGACGAAAAAAGGATTTGCGATGTATATAAGTCACTTTCCATCTTATGAGGTGATTTATGGTGCAGTTGCAACTGTGCCTATTTTGTTTGTTTGGGTGTATTTATCGTGGATCGTTGTGCTACTTGGTGCTGAATTCACGGTGTGCTTGGATGAGCGTCAAGCACCGTCTTTATTGGAGAATGAGCAGCCGTAAGATACACCTTAAACTAAGGTGTGATATATGACACAACGTTATGTGGTGAACGATCCTATACGCAGTTTCCACTTAGCTGTGGGTGAGGGGCATCAAATTCATGTTGAAGAATATGGTGATATTAATGGTCAGCCAGTCATTGTTTGTCATGGTGGCCCAGGCTCCGGTTTATGTCGTGAAAGTGCTGGGTATTTTAATCCGAAGCGCTATAGAATCATTTTATTTAGTCAACGAGGCTGCGGAGAATCAACCCCTTTAGCTTTGACACATAATTCGCCAAGTTATTTAGTCGATGACATAGCACGACTGATTGACCATTTAGCGATAGGCCAATGTATTTTAGCTGGCGGCTCGTGGGGGGCAACATTGGCACTATTGTATACCAGTCAATTCCCTCATAAAGTAAAGGGACTTGTATTATGGGCTAGCTTTTTGGCGTCTCAAAATGATTTAGACTGGCTTTATGGTCCACTTAGCGCAGGGGCCCAGTTTTACCCTGAACAGTACCAAAAATTCCAACGAGGTCAAAGTGATACTCAGCAAATCTTAAATGAGTATTTAGTTGATTTAACAGGACAAGATGAATTGCAGCAACATAAAGCTGCGCAACGGTGGCATGCCTGGGATCGCCAATTGACCTTAGGAGCTTTAGCGGGTCGATATCATTTGGATAATGTTGAATGCATCCTTCAGCAAGCCAAGCTCATGAATCATTATTTTAGCCCAGAGATTATGTTGCAATTAAAACCACTAGAAGAGGTCAGTGAGCAACTTAAAACCATTCCAACTTGGTTTATACATGGCCGTCATGACTTAGTGTGTCGCTTCGCAGCGGTACAAAAATTGGCAAAAAACACTGGTGCGCAACTATATGTACTTGATGGCTTGGGTCACTGTGGGGCAAATGAAGTTTACGTTGAAGCTATACGACGGGCAGCAGATCTATTAGCTTGTAAACTCTCTCATTGATACCACTCATTTGCACTTTACGTTATTATTTGGTTTTATTTAAATATGTAAAGAGCTGCTTATGCAAGGACTAATCCAAAGAGTGACGCATGCAAATGTGGTGGTTGATGGGGCTATGATAGGAGAGATTCAACAGGGAATCTTATTACTATTGGGTGTTGAAAAGGGGGATGATGAAACCTCTGTTGATAAGTTACTTCATAAAGTCACGCATTATCGTATATTTACTGACTCAGAGGGTAAAATGAATCTGAGTTTAAAGGATATTCGGGGTGACTTATTGATAGTTTCACAATTCACCCTTGCGGCAGATACTAAAAAAGGGATGAGGCCCAGTTTCTCAAGTGCGGCGACACCGGCTCAAGCAGAGCACCTTTATAATTATTTTGTGGAGCAGGCCCGTGAACTTGGCTTAGTTATATCTACGGGAGAATTTGGTGCCGATATGCAAGTGAGCTTATGTAATGATGGCCCAGTAACATTTATGCTTAAGAGTTAGCGATTGATCACAATGACATGGTTTGCATATAAGGGTACTTGCTCAATATGAGGCTTTCTTCCGAAATTAGTAATGAGTAAGTGCGTTAATTGCTTTAACTGTGATTCGTGTTCAGCTAAAAAATTTATAAATAGCTTTCCGCCAGGGCGCAGTCGAGCTCTTAACTGGCGGTAGAATTGGTGCTGAAATAAAAATATAGGGGCATCAAACTCACTAAATAAATCAAGGATGATCCAGTCATACATGTTGTTATCTGTTAGTGCGTCATCAACATCCATACATGCAACAGCACAAGTGTGATCACCACTAAAATAGCGTTTATAGCAACGGATGATATCTGGGTTATTATCGACCGACAACACATCACATTCTGGGTAAGTTGCATGTAAATAGTCTCTTATAGCGCCTGCGCCCAGGCCTAATTCCAAAACTTTTTTTGGGGCCGGATATAACTCCCAGAGGCGAGCGAGTTGCTGTAAGTGAGGAAATAGTAAATTCTCTGGGTGGTCTCTCTCCACAACAGATTGTAAGGTATCGTTGATCAATAACCATCTAAAGGTTTTATCTTGCCTTATTTGTATGCTAACACTGCCATGCTTATGCCAATAAAGTAAATGGCCCAGCAAATGACTTTGTTTAACAAATTGGTTAGCGACCGTGCCCTCGGCAGTCATAAAATTAACCATAATTACATCATCATAGTCGAGCGTTCCTGTAATTCCACTTTGTTAAGTAATATTTACGAAAGAAACTCTGTAAGACTTAAATGTTACTTGAAGTAGAGCCAATTTTTAGTAAGGTGGGGTGTTATAAAAAATCATTTTAAGATGCACAACAACAGGAATTCGTATGTTTCAAGTGACGACACCACAAAGCAGTGAAGATTGGCAAGATTATTATCAGTTGCGTTGGCAAGTGCTTCGAGCGCCTTGGGATCAGCCGAGAGGCTCGGAACAAGATGATTTGGAGCAAGAATCAGAGCATCGCTTTATTAAGAATAATGAGGGCGATGTTCTTGCTGTAGCAAGGCTTCACTTTAATACTCAGCAGCAAGCGCAAGTACGCTATATGGCGGTGTCAGATCAACATCGAGGTCACCGTTTAGGTGGGCGGTTATTGCATGAATTGGAGAAACTTGCATGGAACCAAAATGCAGACGAGTTGGTACTGTATGCAAGGGAACGCGCACTCGCATTTTATGAGCGTCATGGATATAAAGTGTTAGAAAAAGCACATTTAGCCTATGGAGATATACAGCATTGGAAAATGGTGAAGCAGAACCCGTCTGAACCAGGGTGGTTTCGTCACCCTGATTGGACGCAAATTTTACAAGATACGTGGCGTGAATCTATTCCAATTAGCGATGCAATGGGCATTAAAGTTGAAAGTTATACCGACTGGCAGTTCTCAACACGTGCAGATCTCAAAGCGAATTTAAATTTACATAATTCAATGTTTGCTGGGTCAATATATAGTATGGCAACTTTGGCTGGGTGGGGGGCAACCTACTTAGCGCTAAAAGAGCTTAACCTAGAAGGTGACATTGTTTTAGCTGACGCGAATATTAAGTATTTAAAGCCTTTAACGACTGCACCTCGAGCAACAGTATGTATTGCTGAGTGTGATGGCAAATTGGAAGAGTTAGAAACACATGGGAAAGCAAAATATATTGTGCCAGTAAATGTGTATGATCAAGATATTGTGGTGGCGCAATTTGAAGGCGTATTCATCGTCAAACGTTAAGTATTTATCAAGCAAATATTTTACTACGAGTTAAAGTGATATATTCACTTTAACTCGTTATTAGCTATATACTTCTACCACACCAAACAATTTTTCCTGCAATAGCATGTTGCTCGGCATTACTGTGATCAATTTTCCAGTTAGGGTAATCATGATTGTCACTTATGACATCAATATGTTGCTTACCCTGCTTTAATCGTTTCGCCATTAAACCATCGCTGGTTTGAATAATATAAATACCTTCTTGATGAGGTGTTTGGTGGCTGAGGTCAACCAATACCATGTCATTATGGTGCAAGGTTGGCAGCATGCTATCACCGCGAATAGAAACAAATGCTAATTGCTCTCCATAGACCCCTAACTGTGTGCTTAGCCAATGCTTATTAAGTGCAAATTGCTCAGTAATATCTTCGGAGTTGTTTACACTACCAAAGCCAGCACTGGCTTCTATGTCAAACTTAGGCACCATTAACAGGTCTGCACTTTGATTGTTTGGGTGTTGTTCTATAGAGTACTGTCCAGTTAGTAACCAGTTTAAGTCTATTTTAAATAGTTCGTAAAGGTGCTCTAAATATGCCATGGAAGGGCGGCTTAAGCCTCGGCATATACGGTAAATATGAGATTGAGACTTTCCTGTTAGCTCAGCGAAGTGACGTTTATTGCCGCCAGAAAATTGTAATACAAGTTCGTTAAAACGATGAGAAAAAGCGCTGCTCATAAACCCTCAAGTAAGATTAAATAATTCTTATACAGTGTGTTGCCTGATAGAAAACGGGGCAAGATTACGCGTCATCTCAATGTCTGTACAGCAAAAGATAAAAATTCAGTGGTGGAAACAAATGCGGTTTATATTCAATACCGCATGGAAAAGCAATCAGGTTTTTTGTTTACTGAAGTATTTACCTAAATCTCTCAGCTTATTAAAAGAGGCTACATATTGACCTTTGTTATTGGTAACAATAATTGTTGGCGCTTTAATATGTTTATAGCTTTTGCGGATTTCATGATCGGCATATGAAAAGATAATATCACTGGTATGGTACAGCATACTGACTTCTTTTGCCGCTTTGTGACTTTTAACCAAGTGACCTGTGCCGCTGGTCTTGAATGACACGGCTATTATTTCTAGGTTTACTTCTTTCGCTTGTGCTGCCGATAAGAGCTTATCTAGGCTGTGAAGCCATTCGGTATGTTGCGCTGGATCCCAAAACAGCAAAATGGTGGTATCAGCAAGGTGATCATCCAGTTTTATGACTGTTTTACTGCTGTTGTAACCAACGATATTGGGGAGTATTTCGTTTTTATTGAAGTGCTGTTTGTTGGGCTGTGTTGTGGTGCAGCCAGACAGTGTAATAATTAATAAACTAAATAATGTTGTTATATAATGATTTTTCATATATATCCTTGAGGTTGAGTGTATCCATTTTGTCAACTTCATTATAGGAATAATACATGGTCATCGCTAGTCTAGTATTATGATTAAATTAGAGGCAGTAAATGCGCAAGTATGCACTGCCTCTTAGAATATTTAAATGTTACTTGCTAGTTTTTGCAACTGCTATCAGTACCTATTTCTTGCCACACACCCCAAGTACCAGACTCTGATGGCATATCTCCTTGTGTCCACCAAAGTGCTTTGTACACCTTACCGTAATAAGTCACTTGATCTGGCTTGTCGTATACCGCGCTGGCATTCCAGGAGCCTTTACAGCTGCTGTCAGAGCTTGTCGCTACAGCGCTTATTTTGGCAACATAGGTGTTTGGGCTTTCGTCAAGTTTGAAATTCAAGGCAATATTCGCAGTACCCGGAGCTGTCGCTGTGAATTCAACACCGACTTGGCAACTTTGATTTGCTTGTAATGTGCTAGCACTACAACTATCTACAGCAGTCACCGGCGTTGAAGCCACACCGCTATTGGTTAAGTTGATACTGTTAAACGTAAATGCGCTAGTCCCTGTGTTTTTAATTGCATAGGTGTGTGAAACTTGCTCACCGAGCGTGAAGTTAGGTAACGTTTGTGATTGTTGGTATGCAACTGAAACCGGTTGAGCCCCACCTTTGACGCTATCGATCCAATTACCTAACGCTGCAACGTCAGAGTAGACACCGTATTTAGCAGGACGCGCACAACCAATACCCCAGCTTACAATACCCAATTGAACAATTTGACCGCCTGAATTGATCACAATTGGACCGCCACTGTCGCCACTACAAGAATCTTGTTGGCCTTGGGTATAGCCTGCACAAAATGCGACGCTGCCGACGTTTGCATAATTGCCGCCAGATTGATTACAGACTTGATCAGAGACAAGTGGCACACTGACCTCATGCAAATTGGATGGACGACTACCACCTTCACTTAAGCGACCTAGTCCAGCAACGGTTAGTAAGTCGCCATTGCGTGCATAGTGATTAATGTCAGTTTGCGCGAGTGTTACTTGGCGGCCTGTCGAGGGGGTACGTTCCAATTTCAGTAGAGCGACGTCATTATTTAATGTGTTTGAGTTATATTGTGGGTGCACAAATTTCTCAGCGACTTGGATACGATCGCCATCATTGCCGCCGAGTACAAATCCTGCGACTTTTACATGTAAAAACCGTGTTGCTTTGTTTTTTACGCAGTGGGCGGCGGTTAATACATAACCATCGCCAATATAGCTGCCGCCACAGAAAGCGGTTGAGCCATTTGAGTTTAATATTTGTGTATAAAATTGCCACTGGCTGGTATCAGCAGGCTGGCCACCGACGATATTGGGTGTGATTTCTGACGCTAAAGATGTGGCACTTAGCAGCAGCGTGCTACTGGTAATGAGTGGGGACACCTTTTTAAATAATGAATTTCGCTTGTTCATTGTTATTTCCATGTTGTGTTGTTGTATCTGGCAACGAGAATATGGGGACTGACATCTAAATGCAAACTAAATGTAAATGAATTGTTTTCAGTTTTATGTCATGTAATTACAAATAGGAACAGGTGATATTATTTTAATTTTCACTCATTTGTGAGGTTTTTATGCTAATTGTAGAGTTAGGGGGTTATATTTTTTATTGAAGAAAAGATTTCAAAGATATAACAAAGAAACACCATCTTGAAAAAAAGTCATAGTGCGCCTTCAAAGTTGCTGGCGCACTATCACCAAAAGAGTGTCAATTAATATGACTTAAGACGCTCACAAAATAATGCAAGCTGCTGAATTACTAGCTGCAATTTGTATTCCATAAACTAAGGTTTAAATTAGGTTTAGCTGCCTTTAGGGCCTCGATATCAGCACATGGCAGGTTATGATTACTGTCTAATGATAGATATTCTAGCTTGCTCAATGTATGTAAGGCAGATACATCTCTAATATCAGTGCGGTCTAAGTCTAAGTGTATTAACTCTGGAAAGCTGCTGAGCTTTGCAGGGTCTAGTAAGGTTGTAGACTCTAAATTTAGCCACGTTAATGCGGGGGCAACAAATGTGCTAATGCTAAATTTTTGCGTACTTCTGATGGTCAGGCTTTTGACATGCTGAGGCAGTGTCACCCCTTCTAAATTAGTTAATGTACTATTATACAGTTCAATACTATTCAAGTTTGCGAGTTGAGCGAGCACAGGGCTGTTGAGTATTGCACCAGAATTAAGATGTCGGAAACTTAGAGAGGTAAGGTTTGAAAACTGCTCTATTCCCGCGAACGACTCGATTGCTGAAGAACCACATGTCCTAATTTGTGTCACTTTGGCCGCGTCTCTTTCATCTTTTAGACATTCAGCTATAGCCGGATCAGTAATTAGTTCAAGGTTAATTGGTTGTTCAATACAGTTATAAGATTGTTTGTAATTGATATCCGCGAACGTATTTTTAAGGTGCTTTAGGTCAGCACATAGAATGTTATATGAATACTCTAAATCTAATGTATTTAAATTGGTTAAGCTTGATAATGCTTTTGCTGATAAAAGCTCATCAAAATACCGTAGAGAGAGGCTCGTCAGGCCGGTTAACTGAGTGAGTGGAGCTATATCTGATACTTCAAAATTTGTTAGTTTGAGCTCTTTTAGGTTAGAGTAGCCAGATAATACGGTGATATCGGTTACGTTACTGAATCCGCTTAATTCCAGCGATTCTAGACTGGTATTTTGAGATAATTGAGAGATATCAGTAAGTTCATTGCTACTACTAGTATGGATCAGTACATTTTTTAGGCTAGGTAGTGTATCTAATTTTGGTAATGCTTCCAGAGTGTACACGTTTAGGTGTAATTCTTCTAACGCGACTATTTTTTCTATGACTTCGATGTTTTTAATTGTACTCGCTTTAGCTGTTAGCTTTTTTAACAGAGCTGAGTTTTGAAAAATAGTTGCGTCTAAATGAGTACTGTAGTAAGAACCAAGAGTTAACTCTAATAGGTTTGATAGCTGACTGATAACTGACAAGTTACTCTCACCGTCAATATCATCAATATTCAAGTACTCTAGTTTAGGGGTGAATTCCAACCAGTCAATGTCACTTAAGCCCGAATTGTTGCGCACATCAAATTTTAATAACTCAGACATACTTTTTATAAAACTGATTGAGTTTAAATTATTACCGTTTAGTGTTAGAGATGTCATTTGGGTCAGGTTTGCCAACTTTTCTGGACTCACTAGTGTGTAGTTAGTAATTACCAACTCATTTAATTTAGTCAGGTTTGCAAGAAGCGCAATATCAAAATCAGGTCTGGAATATCGAGCGTTGAGCTCTAACTTTTCTAAGTCAGTCATTGCGCCAAGAAAGGTTAAATCTGTGAAGTTGTGATTTACTAATGACAGAGATGTCAAGGTTGTTAAAAGAGAGAGTGCAGTCGAGTCGGCAGCTGATATATTTTTAAATGAAAGCTCTTTCATTGCTGGCATTACAGTCAGAAATGACAGTGATTCGAGGTTATTAATATTATGCAGTGCTAAGCTTTCTAGGTTGATAAGGGGCTTTATATGGGTTTCATTCATATATACAGAGTCTAACTTTAAATGGGTTAGATTAGTGAGTGTACTTAAATGCGCTTCATCAAAGTCACGACCGTCCACATAGTTCAGGTGTGTCAGAGTATTTGGCAGTGTATTGAACTCGATATGCAATGTATTATAGGACCTATGCTGTTCTGCATTAAATGTCAGTTGGGTTAAATTACTAAACTTATCTAGGCTGATAGTTTGGTTTTCAAAGCCGTAGGCGCCTTGAACAATTGATAATGTCGTTAACGACTCTAGTTGCTCAACAACCGTGATATCATTAATTGGGTTATTTATTAAGCTGAGATTTTGTAGTGAGCTTATATTGGCCAAAGGCGTAACGTCTGAAATGTGAGTACCTTCTAAATGGACCGATTTCAAGTTTGTAAACTTGCTCAAATCATCCAATGTTGATACTGGGCTGTTAATACATGTCAGGGAATCTGAACCCATATCCATATTCGTACTGAGTGCGCAACTCAATAGTGCTTGATCGGTCACGTTTTCAGAAGAAATAGCGTCATATGCTTCAAGTGATACTGAGAAGTCTTTACTTGTAGTCGCTGCTTTATCATCTGTCACAGTAAGGCGCAAAACAATATTTTCAGACGTATCTATATCCGGTGCTGTGAACTGAATGCTGGCCGTGTCTGTTCCTGAGAGTTCAAGAGCTGTACCTGAAATCTGCTCCCATGCATAGCTTGCTATTGTGCCGTCGGTATCTGTTGCTGTGGCTGTAACCGTAAGTTCTGCTCGTTCCATCACACTCAAATCAGTTAAGTCTGCAATGCTAGGCGCTACATTTTCTGGCTCTGGTGGTGTGACAGGCGGTGTGACAGGCGGTGTGACCGGTGCCGTTGTTGTTGGCGGTGTTTCAGTTGACGGGGTAGAGCTACCGCCGCCACATGCAGTCAAAGCCAAAGTCAATAGCGAGACCGCTAATCCCTTAGTGGTTTTTAATGTATTCATAATTGCCTATATTTCAATTTACGGAGATTTTTTCGGAGCGTATTGTACATTTTTTAGGTATTAATGCACCAAAATCACAAGGTTTTTAAGTGATTTCGGTAATTTATTTCAGATATTATTGTTTTTTATGAGATAAATAAAAGTTATTTTTTTAAGTATTGCCCAGGTGTGCAATTAAAGGCTTTTTTGAATGCGGTATTAAACGCGGAGCTGGACTCAAAACCGAGTTGTTCGGCAATAAATTGCTGCGTTTGGCCGGCTTCGAGCATTTCGACAGCGCGTAATGCTCTGAGTTTTTGTTTCCATTGGCTAAAGTTCATGGAAAAGCTCTTATTGAATAAGCGATTTAGGGTGCGGCTAGATGCACCTACATGTTCACTCCATTGTTCAAGAGTACGTGGGTTGCCTGGGTTTGCATGAAGTTCACTAATGATAGGGATTAATCGTTTGTCTTGCGCGGTAGGAATAAAAAATGTACTGGTTTGTGCCATTTCCAGCCGATCTATAAATACTTGTATAAAGCGAAGGGTTTTGCCGTCTAAGCAGTAATCAGATCCCCAGCTACATATATCTAAAATCATGGCTTTTAATAATTCATCTACGTGCAATAATTTGGCATGCAGGCCTAAAATATCGACATATTTCTTATCAATATAGACGCTACGAAAGTGCCCACCATAGCGACAAAAAATTTCATGAGGTAAGTTAGGAGGAAGCCAAAGTGCTTGGTTAGGTGGAATAACAAACCGGCCGACGGGGGTGCCTACCGTCATTACGCCATTGCTAGTGTAGGCAAGCTGCCCCCAGCTGTGTTGGTGAGTATACACATGCTGCCACGGAGGCATCGTCATGGCGCGAGGGAAAATCGGTTTGTTAAGTCGGTTTAATTTAAAGCCTGATTTTACGCTTTTCCACTTATGATGTGTCTGATCCGGTAAGCTATCTGTCATTTTTGGTAATTTCGGTCATTTTTTATGAGCATACAATAGCTGGGGGGTTTAAACAATTTAAAGAAATAACTGTCATTAGAAGTGTGCTTAGGAACAAACATGATCAATAAATTGGATTTAAAACAATTGCGTTCTCCATTTGGCTTTTTAGCTATTGCAACGTCGGTGATGGCCATTACCTTTGCTGGTTGGATGGCATTATTAAATAACTTTGCCATTGAAGCGGCACAATTCACTGGGGCTAACATGGGTATGCTGCAATCTTTACGTGAAATTCCCGGCTTTTTGGCATTCACTGCGGTGTTTGTATTGCTGGTGTTGAAAGAGCAAACCTTTGCACTGGTCAGTTTATGCATACTCTCAATTGGTGTAGCGATAACTGGGTTTTTTCCGAGTATTTATGGTCTATATGCAACCACAGTTTTAATGTCGATTGGCTTTCACTATTTTGAGACTATTAACCAGTCGTTAAGCTTGCAGTGGTTCAATAAAGATGAAGCGCCAGAGCTACTGGGGCGACTATTGTCTGTTAAGTCAATTGCTTCTTTAGTGACTTACGCGGGCATTTGGTTGTCAGTGACGTTTCTAGCGACGGGTTATCAAGTACTATATTTGGTGATTGGTGGGGCTGGGCTGTTGTTAACCGTGTATTTAGTCGTCGCGTTTCCAGAATTTAAGATGTCTTCATCGCAGCATAAAAAAGTAATTTTACGAAAAAAGTATAGTTTGTACTATATATTGCTCTTTTTTTCAGGGGCACGCAGGCAAATATTTATGGTATTCGCTGGGTTCTTGATGGTTGAAAAGTTTGGTTTTGATGTTGCGCAAATTACCACCTTGTACATGATAAATCACATCATTAATATATTTGTTGCCCCCAAAGTAGGTCGTATGATCAGCAAAATAGGTGAACAGCGTACCCTGACGCTTGAGTATTCTGGGCTGGTATTGGTGTTTATTGGGTATGCTCTGGTTGATTCTACACTTTTTGCGGCGGCTTTATATATTATTGATCATGTGTTTTTTGCAATGGCTATTGCTTTGAAGACATATTTTCAAAAAATAGCGGAGCCTGAAGACATCGCAGCAACTGCCAGTGTGAGTTTTACAATTAACCATATAGCTGCGGTCATTATACCAGCAGCATTTGGTATGGTGTGGTTATATGATCAATCTTTGGTATTTTACTTTGGCGCGGTATTGGCGGGATGTTCGTTAATATTAAGTCAGTTTGTATCCCCTCACCTACGTAAAATCAGCACGATAACGTCTTAGCAGCTATGTCGTGTACAGTAAGAATAGGGCCAATTTTTCAATTGACCCTATGCGTAACGGTTATAAGCAGCGCTCTACGTTAGAGCAGCCTACATTGGGAGATGTTGGTCGCGTACACCAGTAAATTACTTGTGTATTTTGGCAAAAGAACGTTTCTTCAGGGCGGCCACCGGCTGCTTGTGGTGTTAATTTATGATCAATCTCTGTTGTTTTATCTAAAAGACGTTTAATTGTTTTTTTATTTAAAGATAATTTCATTATTATATTCCTTTTAAGTTGCCACAATTGGCACATTAAAAATTAGCACCTACCGAATACATGTAAATAACTTATTCAATTTAAAATGAAACAGAATGTGTTAGTTGTTGTTTTAAGTGATCGATAAATAAACGAGTATTAAGAGGAACAAATGTGCTCTTGGGGTAATAGGCCCACAATTGTTTGGTTGCAGAGCGTAGCTTTGGTAGCAATGGTACGAGTGTCCCTTCATGGAGTTGTTTTTGAATATAACTAGGGGAAATAAAAATAAGCCCCATCCCCTGAATCGCAGCTTCTAAAATAGAATCTAGATTATCTGATACAAAGTTGTAATTATTAAATAAAAATCGTGACCCACAACTTAGCTCTATATGGCCTTTTTTTTGATAATAGTTACTTAGTAGCATTTTGTGATGGGCCAAATCATCAATAGATTGAACATCTGCATGGTGTTCAATATAGTCAGGTGACGCAAATAAGTGCATTTGATAATCGAGTAACCGCGTGCCTTTATGTGCTGCAGAGTCAAACTGTTCAAATTGACGAGTGATCACCAAATCATTTCTTAAGTCGGGTAATGCACCTGGGTTAAGTACATTAAGTTGGATAGTAACTTGTGAGTATTTTGCCAAAAAAGTTTGAATATGTGGCAGTAAAATATGACTGCCGACAGCGAGTGTTGCTGCTATTTTTAGCGTGCCAGATGGTACTTTAGTCGCTTCGTCACTGTGACTGATCATGGCGTCAAATTGTATGAGTACTGCGTTGGCTTTAGGCAAGAAGCTATGACCTGCTGTAGTGAGTTTGACTAACCGAGTAGTACGTGTGAACAAGCTTATTCCTAGTTGTTTTTCTATCCAGTCAATTCGTTTACTCATGGCTGAAGCGGAGACACCTTCGTGTTCGGCTGCCAGTGTAAAGCTCCCGTGCTCGGCGAGTGCGATAAAGCTGCGAGTAGCAGTGAGCCAATCCATATTAATTCCTATTAAGAAATAATGTTTTGCCAATTACAGTGTTTTTCGTCATCAAAGTAAAGCCTATAGTGGACTTAGCATAAAAGAAATGTGGGGGATGTATGCTTGTATTGGCGATTTTATTACTATCGTGTTCGCAGTTAGCCAGCCAAATATTTTTGCCTGCTTTACCACAAATAGCGCACAGTTTATCGTTAAGTCAAAGCCAAAGCCAAGCGATGATCACTGGCTATTTTATTTGTTTGGGCATCGCACAATTAGTCGTAGGCCCTTTACGAGACCGGTTTGGTGACCGACCCGTTTTTTTAATTGGGCAAGGTATTTTTATTATAGGCACAGTCTGTTGTGCATTAGCAACTACAGCGGAAATATTCTCGCTCGGCAGGGTCTTACAAGGTATAGGCGCAGCTGCCCCATTATTGATAAGTCGTACGCTGCTCGCAGCAACATTAAGTGGTGCACATTTAAAAAGTGCCATGGCGACTTTAGCGCTGGCCGCCAGCGGTGTTTCTGTATTAGCACCTTGGCTTGGAGGGACGCTCAGTACTTTAATCAGCTGGCAGAGTCTTGCTTGGATCCTAGCATCGTATTTTTTTATGGTGGCAACTTTGGGCTGGTGGATTTTACCTGCAAATCAGCAAAGGGTCACCGGTCGTTCAGTACACCCATATAAAATGGTGAAAACTTACTGGCAGCTATTAAATGATGCTCAATTTATCGCTATAGCATCATTTAAGTGGCTACCCACGTTTATATATTTGACTACGCAATTGTATTTTCCATTTTTATTACAGCAACATCTTGCATTAACAGAGCAGCAGTTTGGCACAATGATGATGTTGCCAATGAGTGGTTTGTTAATCGGTGCGTTTATTAGTAAGTGCTTGCACCAGTATTTAAACGAAGTCGTTTTATTTGCACTATTTTGGCCATTACTTTTGCTAAGCGCATTGTGTTATTTGCTCTTACCTTTTGGTTTGCTCAGCACGTTATTGGGATATGGTTTTACGATGGTGGTGTTTGGTGGCTATTTTGCGGCCTATATGCAACTGATTGGGCTTCACTATTTGGCGCAGGCTGGGAGTGTCAATGCACTGGTTGGGGCTTGTGAGTTATTGGTATTTACACTGCTTGCTGTGGGCTGTAATGCTTATATTATTCACTCTATACATGACCTAGCGTGGATCACGTTAACGGTGGCGAGTTTATTAGTGCTAGCTTGGGTGAAATTGTTACCAAGAGAGCTTGTTTTATACCGCAGATTAAAAGACATTTCAGGTAGAATATTACGGAGTACAGTATGAAGTTCGAAACCTCAAGGTTATTGATGAGACCCATGATTCTAGAAGACTTAAAGGCGAGTTATGCACATCGAAGTTGTCCTGAAACGTCTCGTTACATTGGTGAGCCTTTAACACTAGCACAAGCACAAGCGCGTTTACGTGAAAACTGTGAGCCTTGGTTGGGTGAAGAAAATCAACGTTTAGCATTGGCAATTACCAAAAAAGATACGCAGCAGCTTATTGGTGAGTTGATGTTCAAGTATGTTAACAAACCGAGCTTAGTTGGGGAAATTGGGTATCGACTCAATAAAGACTTTATCGGCTTTGGTTATGCATTTGAGGCCGTGAGTATGCTTATCGAATCATTATTTTCAGAGCTAAAAGTAATGAAGATCGTGGCGGTTTGTGCGGTTGATAACACCGCATCTTGGCGGTTAATGGAAAAATTGGGTATGCAAAGAGAAGGTCTATTGCGCTCTCACTTTTTGATTGGCAGTGAACGCTTGGATGCATATTCATATGGTATATGCAAAACATAAGTAATTTAATTGATGTGTCCCGTACACTGAATCAACAGGACACATCTGACGAGGTTTTAATGGGATTTACGGTTATTTCTTTCGTCGTTAAATAGGTCTTTTAAACCATTGGCAAATTGCGTGACTTGTTGTTTTATCGATTGCTTGATTCGGATGTCGATACTGCCTAAGATCACTTTGCCTTGAATATGAAGTCGAGGTCGTTGCGTGGTTAAATTCGTAGCGGCAAGGTTCGGTTTATTATTACTCACTGAGCCCATTATATTAGTTGTACATGTGATGACATCAATATTTTCGGATACGATAAACTCATCACTACCCATAACACTGTTCACGTTAATAATGACATCAGGGTGCGTGAATATAGCATTTCTAAAATCCAGCTCTGTACTGCCGAAGTAATTGTTAATGGTAATTTCTTTGGGGACAATCCATTCACCAGAACGTTGATCTGAACTTAAAATAGACCTAATGGTTAACGGTGCATCACTGTTACTTGAAGCAGTAAACTTAGGTTGCATACGTGATGCTTTTTCTGTGTGATATCTCGGATCTGTTTGTAGTGGGAGATCTGCCACCAATGCCATCAGTGCGACTTGGTCGTTACAGGCATAGGCTTGATCTAGGCGGCGCTCGAATGCATCAGCTGAGATTTCACCATGGCTATAGTTTAAAATTAATTGGTCAATGACTTCTTCTTTTACTTTCTCTAATGGTCGATCACTTGCTGACACTGGCATGACTTGCTCCCTGATGCGCTGTAATTACACTGATATTCCTATGTACTGCAATATTAACACCAGTTATTTAATTAAATAAAATCAATACTTTGCTGTTTACCCTCTCTTATTAATTGAATCAAATTAGCGAACTATTAGTCAATATTACTAACTGTTCGCACATCATGCTTGGCATGACATTGGCAGACGTTATTAATTGCAATGTATAACGTCGGCGTAAGATCTATTTATTTAACCTCAGGTTTGGATAAGGGTTTTGGAATAGAAAATGTTTTGAAAACAAACTTACGTCCAATCCAATGATGATATTTTGTTCAATATCAAGGCGCTTTTATGTAGTAATAGCGGGCTATTACAAATGAAAGCAACGCCGAGAGTGAGAAAAATAGCTTTATTGGGCAAATTCGCTTATCCAGAGCTGAGGTTATTTAGTGAGTTTGTTCAGCTGTTTCTTTATACGTTTATTTTCTGCTTTATTAATATGCTTAGTGATCCATTGTACAATTTGTGCCATTAAAACAGGCGGAAAGTCATGACCTAATCCAGTTACGATTTTTAATTTTGATTTTTGGATCAATTGTGCTGTCTGTAGCGCCGCTTTGATGGGAAATATTGGGTCTTCACTGCCATGAATCACAAGTGTTGGTGCCTTTATTTTTTTCAATAGCTGAGACCTATTGCCGGTTGCGGCAATAGCGAGTAATTGACGCTTTATTCCGTTGGGGTTGTATGCGCGGTTTACTTGTGTTGTTGCATTGTGACGCAACGTAACATTATCAGGTAAAAAACGTTGGCTGCCAATAGTTTGGTTTAATTTAACATTGTATTCAATGGCTTTGTCGTGTGTTGATGTAGTTTGATGCTGGGGGAGTAACTTGAGTAAAGCTACGATGCTTTTTGTCGTCAAATGGAAGGTACCGGGTGTTGACATAATAGAAGTAAGACTGATGACTTTTTGTTTATGCTTGGCCGCGATAATTTGCGCTATCATGCCACCCATAGACGCCCCAACCAGGTGGGCGCGTGAGATGGTTAATTCATTCATAAGATTTAATACATCATCAGCCATGCACTCTAATGTATATGGCGCAGGCTTGCCGAGAGAAAAATATTTATTGATCCATGTATCAAAGAGGCTCGGGCATCCATATTCATCAAATTGACTAGATAAACCGACATCTCGATTATCAAATAAAATAACCCGAAAATGGTTATCAACTAACCCGAGATAAAACTCTTTAGGCCAAACGGTCATTTGTGCGCCTAGCCCCATAATCAAAATAACAGCGGGAGCTTTTTTATGTCCGAAATCTTGATAGCTAATCACGATGCCATTTTTCGTTTGGATTTGGTGCATTACAACACTCTATAGGTGCGTCAATAAGGTGATAAAGCATAAATCTGAAGTATAGCGGATTTGATTAAATACTCATCAATTTTACTTGCTGAGATTCGCTGGACTTCTTGAACTAATGATGAGAAGAACAAGATCAAAGATCCTTTTACTCCGTAGATAACTTTATATGTTGTTGTGATACCTATTGGTTTTTATTGGTTTGCAACATTCGAATGAATTTACCGCGACTTTGTTAAGCTGCTTAAAATACGATCTTTATTTGTTTGGTTTTGGTTAATGAAGTGGTTTGCTCTTTTATATGGTGTGTGTTTTGTTGTTGTTTATTGCTGTTGTGGGTTGTATGTTGTCGAGTTTTAACATTTCATATTTTATGTATCTAGTTTTGAAATTAGTCGTGAAGCGAAAATTTAGTAAGAATTTTTTGCCGTTTCTCATCGGCTAAATTGATCAGATCATATTTTATTGAGATAAGATCAGTCATGGTGGTGATTAGTTTTCTATGCACTTAGTATACTACTTGACCAGTGTAAACATATTATAGAGCGTTATTGAACAGTGATTCTCCGTTATACGACCGTGTTAATCTATTTTATTGTCCATATATGGTAGATGGTATTTAAAGTGAGATTGAGATGGATAATACAAGGAAAGTATAGATGAAATTAATCAGGGTGCATGCTGCTATTTGGGGAGGGGTGACTTGCTTATTGGTTGGTTGTCAAAATACGACGGGTACTAGTAACGACAGACTTGAGCGCGTAAACAATGAGACTGACTTAGGACCTGATACCTTACCTTGTTGGTTACAGACACCTGTGTCGGACAATGTGCGGGGGTTTATTGGAACAAGTGCAGTATTGAATGCATATGGTCAACTTGCAATCAGAGCAAGCAGAAAAACAGCGTTGCGTAAGCTTGCACATTTCCACAAAATTAGCCTAACGGATCAAGATTTTTCGGATGTAACGGCGCAAGACCATATGGTAATTTCGCTTAGTAGTGGACACGCTGTGACGTTTGTTCCTGTTTACGTAACTAAGGCAGTAATATACAGTTATGCGTTTATAGGCTCGGCGGTCGAATTACCATTATCTTGTTCTGAAACGCATTGCAATTTTGACACTTGTTCACCTCAGTGGTTGTGTAGTACAGACCAAAATACGATTACCTCAGTCAGTTACTTTACTGCCATACCACATGAACAACTAGCTGAAAGTGAAAGAAATGCGGGTATTATTGCCAGTTTACTCGATACAGCTAATGTTCAGGTGATTGATACTCAAACAGAGTTATATCAAGATTTGTCTGGGGAGGTTGTGCATAGCATCAAGCGCTCTCGTTCTGGAGAGGTAACAGCTGAGCGTCTGTCTACTCCACTTCTACACACGCGATCATGTACGTATGGTAACACCTTCGTTGCACAATATGAGGTACAACGACTTATACCTCACCGTTTTAAGCTAGCTGCTGATTGGAAATCGCAACCTTACTATCAAGGCCGTGCTATCGCCTTGGGGAACTTTGGTGAAATGGGAACGATGACGGCAGATACATTACTCAGTACGGCCATTGATTATGCTATTAAAGATGCGTTAATCGAACTGGCTAAAGTCAAAGGAGTTACAGTGACTTCTGAGGTAAATATTAGTTTTGAGAATGGTCACTATTTATTATCTGAAGCGCAATTTTCAGTGAATCAAGTTGTCAGTGGGGATTTGATTGACATTAAAGTGAGCTATAAAAATGGTAAGCCGATTGTTTATGTGTGGGTACTTGAGGTCGTGTAACGCACGAAGGGTATTCCACACCATGTGTACAGCTTAAAAAGTTAATGAGATATAATATTTTACTAGGATTAAATAGTTAGGCATCATAATTATATCAAGATACACTGTTGCATTTATTGATTGGGTAAGATTTGTAGTGAAGAATTTTAATGAATACTATACTGATATTGTTCCTATTGGTGAAGGGGGCATGAGTCATGTATTTTTAGCTACAGATAAAAATTTGGGGAGACGTGTTGCACTTAAGGTAATTAAGCAGGTTGAGCACAATTATGAAGATATAGTGGCAGAAGCACGCTTACTCGCTAAGCTGAATCATAGTAATATTGTACAGGTTTATAATGTCAGGAAACTTTCAAATGAATTTGCAATTGAAATGGAGTACGTACAAGGTGCGACATTAAATAATTATGTTCAGGAAAATAATGTTTTACTCGAAGAGAAACTCTCCCTGCTCATTGATATTGCAGAAGGACTTCACAGTGCTCACCAACAAAATATTTTACACTTAGATCTTAAACCTTCCAATATTCTGATTAATGAATCGAAAACGGCCAAAATAGTTGATTTTGGTATATCTCAGTTAGTGGGTACCGAGTCAAGTTCAAGCCCAAGTAGCTTCGGTAGTTTAACAGCCATGTCTCCAGAACAGTTGAGGCAAGAGCCTTTAGATATGCGCAGTGATTTGTTTTCTTTTGGATTACTGGCTTATCAACTACTGACAGGAAGCCACCCTTACACCACACAAGCTAAAACCTGTGATGATAAAGGCATTGCAGAAGAGGTTAAAACGCGGGCATTAAATTTTAATGCCCGCAATATGCTGGGTATTCCTATTGAATTAGCTGAGCTGATAGATCATTTATTGCAATTTAAAAAAACAGAACGACCCAGCGGCTGTATTGAAATTATTCAACAGCTTAAACAAATTATGAGTACGGTAAGTTATGAGCAAAGTGGTGTTACTCAACCGATACCTGATTTGTCTGGGAGAAAACAACCAATCAACAGACGGTGGAAGACAGCTTCGTTGGTATGTTGTCTCTGCGGTATATTGGGGTTAGGGACTTGGTTATGGTATACCCATTTACCTAAAGTGTATGTTGCCGCATTACCTGTAGAGTTTAGTGATAATACCGGCGAATTACGCGCGCAAAAACAAGTTGTTGAATCAACTTTAAAAAACGCTATTGAACAGACTTTTATTACGGATGAACGATATTCCGTCATTCCTGCTCGCGAAATTCGTCATGTTATGCAACTTTATCGACAAGATCCAAAAAATAATGATTTACGAGCAATAGCCAAAGCACTGCAGGCTGAAATATTACTGTTGCCCAATGCACGCTGTACTGTGTATGCATGTGAAGTAGAGTTTGATGTGATTGATGTTGAATCATTTAACACGGTTGCGAGTGATCATTTCTCTGTGGCTGTTGATAGCCCTTCTAAATTCCTAACGGCTATGATGCAAAGTTTGCAACAGGTTATTACAAGTCAGAACAAGAGTGTAAGTAATACGATTGCGGCTGAGGATTACAATGAGTACTTTTCTTTGATGACGATGGTTACTCAGCAAGGTAAAAGCAATGAAGACATTTTAGCTGCATTACGCAAGATCATCTTACGTTCACCAGATTTTTATCCCGCTTATAACTTACTTAAGTCTGCGACTATTAAGTATTTTAGAAAGACAGATGACCAGGCTGTGTTAAAGCTATCTATAAACATTTTAGACTCAGCACCTGCGCAATACAGACAGAGCTTGAATTATCTTTCAGGTTCTTTAGAGCTGTTACAAGCCTCGGGTAAGGTAAAAGAAGCCGAAGCATTACTGACAAAACTCGATAATTATGATTTCGATAACTATGAAAAGCTGACATTGAAAGGTGTTTATTATAAGCGAAGCCAAGCGTTTGAAAAATCTATCGATTACTTTTTGCAGGCTAATAAACTGCGACCAACATTAACTCTGTTGCGCAATATTTCTATTTTATACACGTATTTAGGCGACTATGAGAATGCGCTAGTGCATTTGGATAAAGTGGCTGAGTTGGCACCTGAAGATAGCCGTGCCATACGCTTAAGAGCTGATTTATCATTGCTCACAGGTCAATTAAGTAGAGCATTGCTTTTGTACCAGCAAGTGATTGAAGCTGTTCCTAATGACTTAGAAAGTTACTCTAACTTGGCAACCATTGCCACACTTCAACAGCAATATCAGCAGTCAGAAGCTTATGCTCGACATGCGGTTAAGCATGCACCGGAACATACTTTATACCTTTTAGGGCTTGCTGATACATTACTATTACAAGGAAAAAAAGAAGCCGCGCATAGTTACTATAGAGAGATATTGGTAATTACTGCGTCAACTCAAGAGTACACCAAGTTACTTGATCGCGCACAAGCATTGGCACATTTGGGGAAACATATAGACGCATTAAAGGTATTGCAGTCTCTGTATGAAGGGCATAAAAACAAGGCTGACTATTTATTCTCGTCAGCACTTGTGTCTGTTTTGGCTAATGAGCCTAAATCAGCAGTTATTGCCATTGAACAAAGTATTAATGCTGGATTAGCCCCTATTTTTTATCAACTTAGCTGGTTTGACCGACTATGCGATGAAGCTGCGTTTATTACATTGCTCAATAGAGAGCAGCAACTTGCTCAAAGGTGTCACTTGCTGTAATTGTAAGTTAAGGGACTTCGACATCAATGATCACGACTCTAGGGTCTTGTGAAAAGTGTCGCACCTCCGCTGCATCTCCGGCTTTTTTGGCGACAATCCTGAAATCTACGGCATATTCTGTTTTATCAGACAGGTCAACTTTTAACGCCGTATTCGGATTCTCTAACATGAGGTGCAGGACTTCTTCAGGAATCGTTGCACCGGTTTGAATTGCAGTAATGTTAACTGTTAGTTCATGTCCGTTGGAATGTGTTTCGCTATCTAATTGATAATTGAAGTTATCTTGGGCATGAACAAACAAAGTTCCGTTTTCTGCGAATTTCCAGTCAGCTGTACTTGCTTGAGTCAGTGTGTATTTAAGTACGATTGTCTGAATGTTGTTTTGTACGTTTATGCGTGTTTCTTCAGCTGGTTTTTCGTTAGCGTCACTAATCGTCCAGTTTTTGCCATTATCTTTCGGTTCTACGGTGAAATTTAAGGTCTTCTTTGCCATTATCAGCGTCCTTTGTTAGTTTTAATATGTCATCGTACAATGATGAGAGCTTACATTGTAACTATAGCAATACTACCACTTCTATGAGACTTATTATTGTTTGATAGTGAAGGGATAAAATTTAAAAGAAGCGCCGATAATAGAAGAGTGAGTTCAGCGAAGGCTATTGGAGCGTATTTCTTCAATGTAGCGTGTGGAGCAAGCAAAATGCATGAGGTGTTACCTCATGCATAACAACGTGATTATAATGCTTTAAAACGGATAGCGGTACCGCCACTGGGGGCGAGCGTTAAGGTCAGCGTGTCTTTTGCGGTAACGATTTGCTTATTGATTTGTATATCATATGGATTATTTTTCCACTCGGCCTGTTTTCCATCTTGATAAATATGAGCTTCATATTGGGTGTTTTCACTTAGAAAGTTCAATTTAACCGTGTGTGTTCTGGCCTGCTCATCAGTAATTGCACCAAGGTACCAGTCGTTGCCACTATAATTACCTCGTTTCCTTTCTTGCCTTGCAAAAACAACGTAATCACCCACTTCACCCGCTAAGGCAATACTTTGCTCCCAATCGGTTGGGACATCTTTAATAAACTGAAAAGCATCGGGCTTAGCGAGATAGTTAACAGGTAAATCTGCCGCCATTTGAATGGGGCTATATAAAACTACGTACAGAGCGAGTTGCTTAGCGAGTGTGGTTTGAGGTCGGTTAGTGTTCTCACCCAGACCATTAAAACTCATGTCAAAAATGCCAGGCGTAAAGTCCATAGGCCCTGCGAGCATACGGGTATAAGCAAGCAAAGTCGTATGTTCAGGCGGGTTTGGAGGTGTTCCCCAAGCGTTAAACTCTTGCCCTCTGGCTCCTTCGCGCGCTAACCAGTTGGGGTAGGTACGACGTAACCCCGTATCTTTTATCGGTTCATGTGTGTTTATGCTGATTTTATACTTGGCTGCGAGTGTCACATTAGCTAAATACTCATTCACCATGAATTGACCGTCATGCCATTCAAAACGCGCATTACCTCGTTCGTCTATACGCTTGATGTTGCCTCCATCCGCAACGTAACCGGTCTTTACTTGATGAACACCTGTTTGTTGATAGAGTTTGAAGGCCGCTTCCATTTGTGTTCGATAATTACTGACGCTCCCTGAGGTCTCATGATGGCCAATAAGCCGAGCCCCCACTTTTTGACTATGCTCAGCTATGGCATTAATGTCAAAGTCATCATAAGCTTTGGTAAAGCTGAATACATCGCCATTAGAAAACCAATCACCATCCCAACCTAGGTTCCACCCTTCGACTAACACACCATCAAAGCCATGCTCAGCTGCAAAGGTGAGATACGCTTTTGTGTTTTGAGTTGTCGCGCCATGCTTAGCGCCACTGCCCCAGGTGTTTTTACCAATATGCATGCCCCACCAGATACCAAGGTATTTTCCTGGTTTGACCCATGAAACGTCTCCCAGTTTGTTTGGCTCATTTAGATTTAGAATTAAATGTGAATTTAAGAGGCCAGTCGCTGAATTACTAATTTGAATAGTACGCCATGGTGTTTTAAATTGACCATTGGTTTTGACTGCAACACCATCAGACCAAGGAGTTAAGTCAGTAACGAATGTCCCTGGACGACGTTGATTCAGTGTCATGGCTGCATAGTCAATAAGGGCTGCTTCATGAACACTGACGTGAACGCCATCGGCATTTCTAAGGGTAAATGGTGTGTGTACATGGCTTGCTTTAGGTAACGTGGTGGTGTTATAGGTATACTCATAGCGATTCCACCCGCGTGCAGGTATCCACCAAGCCGTGCTATTGTGCGCATCTGCGAAATTAAACTCTGTTAATTCACGAGTAATATAGCGAGCATTGGGTTTATTGACTTCATATCGAAAGCCGATACCATCATCGAATGCGCGCACGCGCAGTATGTATGCAATATCTTGCGTCGTTTTATCCTTCAGCACTACGCTTAATTCGTTATGATGGTCAGTGATTGTACGTGCCTCTCCCCACGGCTGCTGCCATTGATGGTGTGCACTGTTCTTGTTATGTTTAGCTATCGCTAGGTTGCTGCGCATCGCTGGGTGATGCTGAAAATCAAAACCAAGTTTGGAGTCGTTAATGATTTTTTTATTGTTGAAGGAGACGCTATAAGTGGGTGGCCCCTGCTCATCAGAGATAGAAAAAGCAATATTATTATTTGGTGAACTTACAGAGTGTACGGTAGCAAAAGCAGTACACGATAATAAGCTAACAGTTAATGATAACGACGTGAGTAAACGCATAACAGGTTCCTAGTTAAGCATGTTAGTGGTGAGGTAGGGTTAGCATACTGCGCTGCAATTTCAGGATGAATAGCTTGCATACGTATTCATAATGAATGATAAGTTTGGTTGTACCGGTCTGTTTATATTCGGGTGTAAAAATACGAATTTGTGTATAGATAACCTATACTAAAATATCAGCGATTTCACACATAAAAATTGGTAAAAGATGAAAAAATTTATAGGGTTATTGTGTTGGCTAGGATTTTCTTGCCAAGCATTAGAGTTGACAGTGAAGGATACACAAGGCCAACCTTTAGTCGGTGCGGCAGTGTGGCTTGAGGGGAAGCAATGGTCAGTAAATGATATCTCACTTTCACAACAATATAATATGGGACAAAAAGATCGAAACTTCACGCCGCACGCTTTAATTGTGCCGCAAGGGGCCAAGGTTGATTTTCCTAATTTTGATTCAATTTTACATCATGTATATTCTTTCTCAGAACCCAAAGCATTTGAATTAAAGCTATATCGCGATAAGCCCCAAGCCCCGATCACCTTTTCTCAGACTGGTGTTGTGGAGCTTGGCTGTAATATTCATGACTGGATGCTGGGTTACATTTTGGTGGTGAACTCAGGGGTATTTGGTTTAACTGACATCAATGGCAAGGTTAACTTACCAGTGATGGAAAATCAGTTAGGCACAACGACGCTGCAAGTTTGGCATGAACGCTATGAGAATTTAGATAAACCAGAGTCAAAACAGCTGAACATTGTGCAAACTAATCAGAAAATACAGTACCAATTACAACAACCATTGCTTGATAAATTGGACTTTTTAACGGATGAAACGGATGGCTATGAATAAAAGGGTCACAGTGATTGGCAGCTTGTTTTTTCTGTTTGCTAATCAATCTTATGCAGTTGAGGGGCAGCTACACGGCTTGGTTGAAATAAGTGCGCATGATCGCAGTGAACAAAAATCGTGGACCGCGGGTGGTTGGGGGATGAGTCGTTTTGGTACGCAAAGCAAGGTACTTAATATTTCCAGAGGTGTACTCGAAGGTCGCGTTGATTTGAGTTCTGCATGGTCTGGTCATGCTGTTGCACAATATGTCCCTGACCAAAATGATAAGCTTGGTTTTACTGAAGCTTATGTCAATTATCAACCTCTTTCAAAACGATATCAGTTTAGGTCTCGTATTGGTGCCTTTTATCCTCGTATGTCGCTTGAAAACCCCAGTTTAGGTTGGTCTTCTCCTTATACTTATCAGTATTCCGCCATTAATGCTTGGATAGGGGAAGAAGTACGCACGTTTGGTGCTGAGTTTGAAATTAAGCGTCCAGCTAGGCGGTTTCGCAGCAAATATGATATCAGTTTTTTAGGGGCGCTTTATAAAGGTAATGATCCTGCGGGTACGCTAGTAGCTTGGCGTGGTTTTACGCCTCATGACAGGCAGTCAGTGATTAATGAGCGGGTCCAATTTGCTCCTTTGTATGCACTTATGGCACCGCAATTGGCGCACCAAGGTCAGTATGTAGAGCCATTCAGTGAAGTGGATGGACGCTTTGGTTATTACTTGGGTACGCATATTGGGTATTTGAAAAAACACACATTGCGGTTGTATTGGTATGATAACAATGGTGACCCATCTGTGCTCAATCGCAACACACAGCAATATGCGTGGGACACTAAATTTTGGAGTTTAGCGTGGCGTAGTAAGCTATCAAAACAGACTCAAGTCATTATGCAAGCTATGGTTGGTAACACGGCTATGGGCGCGCGCAGAGGCGTAGATAATGATTTTAATAGCTGGTTTGTGATGCTCAGCCATACATGGCAGAATTATAGAGTGAGTGGCAGGCTGGAACAATCTAAAGTAATCGATAAAGATTTCTGGGAATTTGACCCCAATAATAGTGACACACAGGCTGTTACTTTCAATATTCGCAAACAGCTGAGTAAACAATGGCAGTTAGGAGTTGAGTGGCAATATTTAGATACTCGCGCTGAATTCCGGCCGCCTGTAGGTCGTGATGCACAACAGCAAGAAACCCTTTATAGAGCGACTGCAAAGTACCAGTTTTAGCGTGTGTATTAAAATGCGCGCCAGGTATACCCTGGCGCTGGTGGGCTAATCACATAACCGATTTAATCCATTAAGGGCTGCCACCCGATAGGCTTCTGCCATTGTGGGGTAGTTAAAAGTGGTATTAACAAAGTATTCGACATTATTACCCGCGCCTTTTTGTTCCATAATTGCCTGTCCAATATGAACAATTTCAGACGCTCGTTCACCAAAGCAGTGTACACCTAATAATTCTTTGGTTTCCGCATGGAATAGCAGCTTTAAACTGCCGACTTCGGTGCCCGTGATCTGCGCACGCGCTAAGTGTTTAAATTGCGCTCTACCAACTTCATAGGGTATTTTTGCCACGGTGAGCTCTTGTTCAGTTTTACCGACAGAGCTCATTTCAGGGATTGTATAAATTCCAGCCGGGATATCAATAATCAACTTATCGGCACTATCGCCTTGCACGATTGCATGGGCTGCAATTCGGCCTTGATCAAAAGCAGCGCTAGCTAGACTCGGATAACCGATTACATCGCCAACGGCATAAATATTATCAATGTCAGTTTGATAGTTCCCATTTACCTTGAGCTGGCCTCTTCCATCAGCTTTTAATCCTACAGCAGCCAGATTTAAATCGTTGGTGTTACCGGTACGACCATTGGCAAATAAAATACAGTCTGCTTTAACACGCTTTCCTGATTTCAAATGCAATATTACGCCGTCATCTCTTCCCTCTACGGTAGCAAATTCTTCGTTGTGACGAATAACGATACCACTATTCCAAAAGTGGTAACTGAGTGCATCAGATATCTCTGCATCCATAAAGGCAAGCAGTCGATCTCGGGTATTAATTAAGTCTACTTTTGCACCGAGCCCTTTGAAAATAGAAGCATACTCACAGCCAATGACACCTGCACCATAGATAATGACACGTTGCGGATTGTGCTTTAAGCTTAATATAGTATCACTGTCATAAACACGAGAATGTGTAAAATCCACTTCGGGAGGGCGATAGGGGCGAGAGCCTGTAGCTATCACAATTGTTTGCGCTGTTAATACTTCTTGAGAGCCATCATCATGTTGTACTTTTATCGTGTGTGCATCGATAAAACTGGCATCGCCTTGATATAAATGAATTCGATTTCTATCGTAGAAGCTACTGCGCAGGTTAGATTGCTTTGAAATAACGGTACTGGCATGATTCAAAATATCTTGAAATGTATGGCGTTGTGGTTTCTCTGTGAAACGATATAGAGGATTGGCTTTATATTCTATTAAGCGACTTACTGAATGACGTAGCGCTTTGGAAGGTATTGTTCCCCAGTGCACGCAGCCTCCACCAACAGCTTGCTGGCGCTCTATAACGGCGACGCGCTGTTGGCTTTTAGATAGATTCATTGCTGCGCCTTCACCACCGGGCCCCGTGCCAATGATGATTGCGTCATACTGGTAGCTTTTTACTTCTTTTTCTTTAGGGGAACTTTGTTGTTTAGTCACAGCCTCTCCTCAACGTTAGACTAAAGAGGCTGTGAAACTCCGCTAAACGTTGAATGACGGTTTTAGCAGCCTCGCATTTAATGCTAGCCATGCTTGTTTTTGCTCGTGCCAAGCAGCTTCGAGCTCTTGGTACTGCGTTGCGAGCAGTGATTTATCACACTGCACGCGCATGGAATCTTTTTTGGCTTCTAATAGTGCTTTTTGCGCGACACAAAATGTCTGCAGTTTTTTTAGAAGCAAGTCATACTCTTGTTGTAACAATGTAAGCTTATCTTGCGCCAAAGGCAATTTTGCTAAGCGTACTTTTGTTTTAAGTAGTAACGTTTCCGCTTTGGCTTTTTCAATTCGCTCTACAGGGGTCCGTTTAAGTTTATAAGCTAGACCCAAAGCAGCCATTGTCCGGATCATCCATTTCGTTGGATCGTAATGATACCAGCGAATGCCATTGCGATAATCACTTGCAAAAATATGATGAAAGTTATGATAACCCTCTCCATAGGTGAATAACGCTAAAAATCCATTATCACGCGCGGTATTTTTCTCAGTATAGGGTCGAGAGCCCCAGATATGCGCCAGTGAATTGATGAAGAAGGTAAAGTGTTGACTCAGCACTAACCTTAATACTCCCGCCAATAGTAGCATTGCAATAATATCACCTACAAGCACACCCAGTAACAATGGAATACCTAGGTTAGTTGCGAGTACGAGCTTTAAATAATGGCGATGCTGGAACATCACGATTTTGTTACGTTGTAAATCACGGGCATTACTGTAATTTCCATAACTCTCACCTTGATGATCACGAAGCATCCACCCTATATGGCTATACCAAAACCCATTGGTTGCTGCATAGGGATCTTTGATTGGGTCATCGACTTGACCATGGTGGACTCGATGATCACTACTCCAATGCAAGGCACTGTTTTGCAGTGCAAAAGCTCCGCCTATTGCGAATATCCATTGTATCACGGGGTGTGCATCATAAGCCTTATGAGCCCATAAGCGATGGTACCCAGCAGTAATAGATAGTCCAGCATAGAACATACAAGCTGTGAATACAGCCCAATGTGTTGCGGTATAGCCATATTCATAGCCATACCAGGGTACCAATGTGATGGCAGCCAAAAAGGTGATGCTAAAGAACAGCACATTTGTCCAAATAATCGGCGGTTTTTTCATTATTTAAATCTCAGCGTACACTTGTACGCTAAAATAGTATTTCATTCTGCTGCCGTCAAGTATTAGACTCTACAATGTTTGAACTAATTATATATGGAATGAAAAATGTCAGGTGTACGTGCGCAGCAAAAACAAAAAACTCGACAAGCGCTGATAGAAGCCGCTTTTAACCAGTTAAGTGCGGAACACAGTTTTTCAAATATTAGTTTACGTGAAGTCGCACGTGAAGCAGGTATTGCCCCCACTTCTTTTTATCGCCATTTTAAGGATATGAATGAACTAGGGTTAACCATGGTGGATGAAGCTGGTCTTACATTGCGCCAGTTGATGCGTCAAGCTAGGCGACGAATAGCAAACGGTGGCAGTGTCATAAATACCTCAGTGCAAACCTTTATGGAATTTATTGATACATCAAGTAACCAGTTTAGATTATTGCTCAGAGAACGCTCAGGCACGTCTAAAGCGTTTCGAGCTGCAGTTGCGAGAGAAATTAAGCATTTTACGTTAGAGCTTGCACACTATCTAGAATCTGAAACGCCATGCAATAAAAACCATGCGTACATGCAAGCAGAAGCAATGGTTATTTTAGTTTTTAATGCGGGAGCTGATGCATTAGATCAAGATAGTCAACAACTTAGTGAATTAACAGAACGTTTGATTTGGCAGCTCCGCTACATTGCTCGAGGCGCTGCACATTATGGTGGCCACTAGTCACTCTTCAGGAAAATAGTTGAAGTAAAAACTCTTTTAATACTTTTTTGGTATTTATATTCTAATCGTCAAAATTCTCGTTCATAAACCCGAAAATGTTAATTTTTTGTTTTTTAAATAACCAGTTAGATCAAGTTCTTGCTGGTTATTTGTGCTACTCCCATACTTTATTGTTATTTTAATGTTAAATTCGATCCATTACTCTAAATAAAATATTCACAATTGTTTGCTGTGTGTATTTCTTTATTTATCACATCTGTGTAAAGGAGTTAGGATGAATACGCTTTCGATATCCGCTATTAGTGGCTTGATGAGTATTGCATTTGGTAGTCATGCAATAGAGCAGCAGAATTTAATGAACCAAAGTCATATTTGGGCACAAGTACAGAAAAAAATTGTTCAGTCCAATATGGCTTTAAAAGCAGAGAAAAGTCTGTCAGAGCTCACTATTAATTATCGAGCGATGAAGACCGTTGGTGCCAATAATCGTTATCAGCACTATCAAGTATATGTTGGCAATATTCCCGTTTTAGACAGTCGCTTTGTTCTATTAGTCGATAAACTAGGCGATATCGAACAAGGTCTAGGTAGTGCTATTATTGCTGAAGAAGAATTCGCTACCTCTATACCGGATATATTTCGTTTAACCGAAACTCAAATTAAGCATACTTTAACAAAGCAGTTTATTGCGGATGGGATCCCGTTCACAAATGAACTGTCATTTAGTAAGGCGTTCATGTTGGATGAGAACGAACTCCAAGCTGTTTTTGTTGCACGAGTGCACACACCTGAGCGGCGAGTAAACTTCATTATAAACGCAGAAACTCTAAAAGTGATCCGAAAAGATAATGATATTGATGGGTTAAATCCTCAAGCAGAGTTGATTGCTGGAGGAGGAATTGGCGGTAATGAGAAATTAGGGGCGGTTTGTTATTCTCCAGCTCCAATGAGTATGAACAATTGCTTATCTTACAAGTTTCAAGCAACCGATGTCGCAGCTGCTGAGGTATTGTTTACAGATAATAATGTAAGTCTTTTTAGTGCATTCTCAGGATACCCGTTCATTGTCACTAAAGAGCAGGGAAATTGTGCGCTAGAAAACCCTTACGTAAAGACCATCGATTATATCGCTGACAAAACAAAAGCAGCCAGTTATCAATGTAGTAACTCAAATGAGAATTTTGATAAGGAAACAATAGACAATCAGTATTATGATTACTACAGCTACTCAGGCTTAAATGATGCTCACTTTAATGCTGGCCTAGTGATGCAGTATTACCACCAACTTTTAACAGAGATGTTCCCTGATCAAGGGTCTACCTGTGAGGCAACGGGCTTTTGTTTAAAGCAATTATTACAGAATGTAGGCAACAACACGTATGGTAACTCGCAAGCCAATTGGGACGATTCCCATGTGAATTACGGCACAGGGAATTATGGGGGAACACATTACTACCATACAACCTTAGATATAGTGGCTCATGAGGTCAGTCATGCAGTAACATTTTGGAATAGCCAGTTAAATGCCAGCGGTCAAGATGGTGCATTGAATGAAGCGTTTTCAGATATTGCAAGCGTGGCAGTGTTCGATTATTTTTCACAATATGTTCGGGGTTCATACCGTCAATCAACCGCTTTTAAAAACAAATCAGTGGATCAGGTTACAAGTCATGATGGTAATCGAAAATGGTGGTACGGCTGGGATGTCTTATATGAAGACACGGGAGCTCGGTATTTTGAGATGCCTTCTTGGGATGGCAAGAGCATTGACCACTTTAAGTCATACGAACCGAGTCAGTCGATATATAGTACAGCGGGTGTTTTTAGAAAAGCCTTTTATGAATTGGTAAAAACGCAAGGTTGGAGTATTCAAGATGGATTTAAGTTATTTCTTCGAGCCAACGTAAATTGTTTTTTTACCGGCGCATCGGTGCAAGATGCTGGTATGTGTTTGATTGACCAAGCGCGGTTTTTTAGTCACATAGGCACAGAGGGTGAAGTAACAGCACAAATAGATAACACTTTGCACTCGGTAGGAATTGTTGCGAATAACACACAACTTTCGTCATTAGAATTTGATAGTGCGATGCATTACGACACCGTTAGTTATACTTTAAATAGTATTGCTGCCACGGATATAAAAGAGATCGAGGTTGAGTGGGGTGATGGCACTAATGAACGTTGGCAAAAAAGTAACAATTCAGCTATTCACCCATTCTTACAACGCTCGCGCGTTTTAAATATTGATGAACTTATTCGGTTTAAGCTCACAGTCACAAAAACAGACAATACAAAGTTGGTGGGCTTTAGGCATTATTTTAGTCGAGCTGTGAAAGCCGCATGTGCACCAACGCTTGCACAAGGAAACTCTCCGTTGTCTTCACTATCTATCAACGCGCAGAGCGTGCCCTTAGCGCATCAACCTTACCAAAGTGTCCTGACGCCTACTCTACTTATGAATAAGCATAGTGAACAGCAATTGCAATTTGACAATACGCTCAATGGTAAACTCGTGTCGGTATTATTTGATAATAACCGTGATGGTTTGTTTTCATCGAATGAACTAATCATAGAGAATCAAGTGATTAATAATGGACAAGTGCGTTTTAAACTAAAAGATAAAACAACCGCAGGTATTGGCTTGATGCGATTATCATTTGGGGGGAAATATACATTCTATGATACGTGTGGATATGCAAAAGCATCTCAAGTAATTGATGTGAAAACGGACGTTGATGTGCCTGAACTTCCGATACAAGCAAGTTTTAGCTACCAGTTGTTGGCGAATAACCAGATTAAGTTTATCAATACTTCTCAAGTAAATAAGGTTCGTCAACCGAGTTACTATTGGCAATTCGGGCATGATAACCAAACGAGCCATAATGAGCAGCCTGAAACGGTGAGCTATCCGTTAACAAATGGAACTTATCGAGTGTCACTGCGAGTTACTTACCAAGATGGCAGTGGGCAAACAGATGAAGTGACTCAGGATATAATACTGACTGCCCCATCAGAGTGTAAAAGCAGAATCACTACGTCAAACAATGCGCAAGCGTTATATATTGATGAAATGCATGTATGGACATCTATTCACAACCGTAATCTCATCGCAAATGCGTCAGGTACAAATAATACTGGTTATAAAAAGCATGCAACTAACCTCGAGTTTTTACGCCGTGCAGAATTAAATGTAGATATCAAATCTAATGTATTAAATGAAGCAACGATCGATAGGCTGTTAAGCCGCGACAATCGTGATGTACGTCTTACTGTTTGGGTTGACCAAGACAAAGATAAAGTATTTCGTTCTGATGAATCTAATAGTTTCGATATGAGTGGTAACTACACCAAAGACTGCAATAACGGCCAATGTCGAATAAAAGCTAGCCAAGCCATATTTTTACCCAGCATGTATTGGTGGCAAAAAAAGAACTTCACACTTCGAGTCCGACTTGAAGAACATCCTTTGACTGAATTTGGTCACGATGGCTGTAATAACTTCAACTATGGTGAGGTTGAAGATATGGAAATTACAGTGAAAGGTCGTTAACGCCACCATTTTATCCCGTCATATATAGCCGTAAGGTCCTTACATAGATAGATGTAAGGGCCCTGAGCGTGAGCTCAAAATTCAATGTGTTTTGTTATAAAATAATAAGGAAAACAGATGAAAATCTTAAGTTTATCTATTGCATTGGCGTTAGGTGGGGCTTCAATTTCTGCGCACGCTTCGCAGTCAGATATCGCCATGACTGCCGCTGCGCCGTATTTTAATGTTGAACATGGTTTTGCACGTACAAACCTTAAAACAAAAGAAAACAATCAGGCTTTAAAAGATCGATTAAATAAATATGGGTTGAATAAACACAACCGCCCACACTTATTTTCTTTAATAAACAAACAGCTTGAATCAGGGTATACATCTTCTTCGTTTTTCGGTGCACAGGGTCTTGAAAGTACGGCTGAGGAATGTGATGCACATCGTGTCAGCTTATGTTCATTTTTCAAGCATATGGGAGTTGAAGTTCTCACGCTTCCAGGAACAGATGAAGAGCATTTAGTGATCTCTGCGTTAAATAGTGAGAATAAAACCACTGATTATACTTTTATTGATATTACATTAGTGGATGAAAAGGGCAGTTCAATTACGTTGCCGCGCTATGCTGAGTATTTTGGGGATGGGCCAGAAAAAAAACGAAAATCAATTTACTCTTCAGTGAAAGTTGCTGATGCCTTACAAAAACTGAAAACGGTTGAACGTGTTTATGCCGATGCCTGGGTGACTGTAATCTATACGGATGCCAGTGGTAAAGAAGTCGTTGAAGACCGCAACTCTAAAGTAGAATATTCAAAAGACACCATATTAGCGCTGTTGGGTTACGTAGCACCAGATATGTTGGTTAGTTCAGCAGCTGAACTTGAACAGCAAAACTTCGATATGGATATATTGAGAGCATCGAATGGTGCATATGGTGCGAATGTGTCTCACCCGAGGGATGTTCGCTCAGCTGCAGGCCCGACAACGCCAGATCAAAAAATTATCGTGTGTCTCAATCGAAATTACGGCGATTGTGATTATGAGAATATTTACCCAACTAATACACCCAATGATCAGCTTAAGTTAAAGATCCCATTTGTGGGCGAATACACCATGCTTGGCAAAGTGTCACGTATTTACCGCTCTGATTGGAGTGTGTTAGACGTAATAGAAAACCCAGATGGTACAACCAAGTTGGTGCCGGGCGGACAAGTTGAAAAGCCAGCTGTACTTGACTTTGGTACTAATATTTTTATTCAAACGAAAGAGGGGGGTGGGGCAACGACTATTTCAGGGGATCAGTATAGCGATATACAGAACTTCTTTGCTGACAACCTCAATGTTGAGTACATCACCGTCGGGCGACGTACCACGACTAAGTTATCTTGGAATATCCCTCGAAACCAAGGGGTTTTTGGTGACGCATCACTTTATGGTCGCTATCAAGATGCGAATTGGGTGATGAATATAGCGGTAGATAATGCGCCTCGACCTAACCAAACGCCACGCGCTGAAACAATTGTTATTGGATCCGCTGGGTTAGCGGGGTCTTGGGAAAATACTGACCACCCACAAATGCAAATCGTTTATAGCTGCTTGGCTGAAGGTAGCCTGATTACCTTACCAGATGGCAGTCAATTACCGATAGAAACATTAAGTGTTGGCGATACCGTTCTAGGGGCAAGTCAATATCATCCGACTCAAAAGTTGAATCTTGAAATTGCTGATATTTCAATTGGCGTTGAGGCTATTCCCATGATCCAGCTAACAACCAAAGATGGAAAAACACTGCTATTAACTGAGTCTCACCCTGTCATTACGCAATCAGGAGAGTCGGTATGGGCAAAAGACTTGCAGCTAGGTGAGCATATTCATACTCAAGGGGCAATGCAATTTATTAGCAAAATTGAGCAGGTAAAGTTTGATGGCAATGTTTATAACCTGCGTTTGAAGCGAACCAAGAAAGATCCTGTCGAGCTGGAAGGGGAAACTTTTAGCATGTTTGCAAATGGGATTCAGGTTGGCGATTTAGCAATGCAAAGTAACAACGAATTCAAAAATGTGATTGAAACAGCGCAAGATGTACTGAATCGCATACCAGAAACTTGGCATAAAGATTATTTGAATAGCTTACGCTAATCAAGGAATGGCTCTGATGATTTTTGGGGCCGAACACACGGAGAGACATTATGAGAAATTTTGTTTATACCCCAGTATTGCTGGCTTTGTTCAGTACGGCGAGTTTTGCCGCAAGTATAACGCCCTCTTTTGAAGAAGGTGCTAAGCCTAAGATATTATCAAACAGTAGCGATAATATTGACTCAGTTCCACTAGGCACGGCTTATAAAAGTAAGGGCCAGGTTTTCCTAGGGTTACAGTCAGTAACAGGGGCGGAAGTCGAAGATTTAGGTAATTCAAAAATTGATTTTAGAGTGGGCGTCGATTTGGGTTACGAGCAAGCGCTTAAACTTATTGATGGGAAGGTGGACGCAGGCTTCAAGTTTCCGGCTGTTCGCATTGATGCTGGCGCCAATTATGCCAAAGATATTAGCGCGGATAAGTATACGGGGACTTACACGGTGTATTCATCCGTTAAGCCCAAATCACGTATGTTAATGCCTGCATCAACAATGGGTTACCAGCCTACATTGGCCGCGCAAGACTTGGCTATTGCTGAGCCAGGTAATAAAGCAAGCAACTTAGGTGATGGCTTCGTTCACGGTTTTGCATATGGGTCTAACGTCGTTATTAACATGAAAATTGATTACCGAAATGAAGAAGATAAACGGTCTATTGGTGGCTATTTAAGTGTTGATTGGATTGGCAAAGTGAAAGTCAATGGTGAGCTTCAAAAGCTCGATGATAGTAAGCGGCAATCCATTAAAATCTCCGTAAGTGGTTATCAAAGTGGCGGTGATCCGAATCGATTATTGACGATTATTCCTAATGGCATTATGCGGTGTACATTACTAAATCCAGAGCCATGTTTTGCATTATTTGAGTCTGCAGTGAATTATTTGAAAACCGATTATATCAATCAATTTAATTCATTGGATGATTACAATATTACCGATACATATGTTGCGAATTATCAAGACTCAGGCCCAATGTTACAGCAACTGGTACCTGCTCAAGGTTATGTTGCCGTAAATTACTTAACCAAGCTGGTTGTAAAAGAGTTAACAAATCGCTGGATAACAGAACGGTTAACTTATCGTAGAGCCAAAAACTTACAACGCTATTATGCTTCTCAATTTTCCACTTTGGAGCTAAATCAGCTGCACGAAATTGAGACTTCAAGCCGCAGTAATGCCAACTTATTTGCAGATATGGTGGATTATTGTGAGCAAAACCCTGAAGGGAGTTATTGTTTGGATTACGAGGCTGAAAACCTGAGTTATTACCGAGATTACAGCAGCTTTAGTCAGGTTTTAAAATAAGGATATGATCATGATAAGACAACTTATAGCCGCATCATTATTGATGTGCATTGCAGCAACGGTTCAAGCGAACACAGAATCAGAAACAAGCGCAAATTATAATGAATTAGGAGATCTGTTAACGGTTCAACAGGCGCAAGGTCGATTCGCTTGGTTAGAGAAATGCTATGACGGTTTACTTGTTGAGGTGTGGGAACGTGCGTTTGATACAACCGATATCATCAGCAAAGAGCAGAAGCTTGCGCAATTAAGGGCGTTATGGTTATCCCCGGAACGTCTTGCTCAAGGGCATGCGCAATACCTCACATTTGCTAATTCAGATTTTACTAATCCATATAATTGGCATGCTGGGGCGAATGTAGCAGATGCATGCAGCACGATGCCACCTGAATATGTACCAGTTGCTTTAAAGACGACCATTTTAAAAAATTCATATTGTGACAATGTTGCGTTTGATAGTGAGTGGGAATGGATTGATAAGGTAACGCTTGATGACTTTAGTCATGACTCGGCACGCCACAGTTACACAGCTGTGTCAGGTAAGGTGATTACGTTATCAGCTGGAAGAGAGGCTTCTATGACGATAACACCGGGTAATAAAGAGCCGCAATACCCTTCTTATGTTGCGGCAAGAGTGTGGGTTGATTGGGACCAAGACGGTCAATTTTCAGACTCAGAAATGGTGTATAAATCGGCGTCAGACGGAGTGTTTAAATTTGCAATTAGTGTTCCGACTGAGCAGCCAGAAGGAGTGACGTTAATGCGTGTAGCCACTGACTCTGGAGGTGGTTCTGACAATGCGTGTAACCGTATCCATTATGGTGAAGTTGAAGATTACCTAGTGACAATTCGTTAAGGAGCAACCATGAAATCAATATATTTTACAATGCTGGTGGTAGGATTGACTAGCCAGTATGCATTAGCAAAAGAGTCATCACTAGCAAGTCAGCAGTCAAATGCAGGCTCAACTATATCGGGGTTAATCAATGATCATGTGTCAATCGGCACTGCATATGATAGCCAGACCAAGCGTTTTTTGAATGTGCAACCAATATCTGGACGTGTGGACGAAACGTTTGGAAATACAGAAGTTAAATTCAAAACCGGAATTGACATGAGCTATGATGATTTGCTCAGTACCTTGAATGGCAGTGTTGATATTGATGTTAACTTTCCCGTCGTGCGAGTTTCGGCCGGTGCGTCGTTAGCGAAAGAAATGGCATCGAGCACATATTCTAGTTCATATACATTTAGCGCAACGAGTACGCCTAAAAAACGACTGTTTTTGCCTGAGGATAGTAATGTGGGGTATACGCTTACTGATGCAGGGAGTGAAATAGCGAATAAGCACCAAGCGCGCATTCAACAGTTAGCAGGTGACGAGTTTGTGAGTGCAATAGAGTATGGCGCTAACATTATGGTCAACTTAAAAATAGATTATGGCAGTAATCGCGATAAATCTGAAATTGGTGGTTATCTGGATGTTGATTTATATGGCGGTGTATTTAACGTAGGCGGACAGCTTAAATATTTGCAAGATGATACAAAGTCATCAGTAAAAATCACCGTGAGAGCGATTCAACATGGCGGTGATCCAAAACAGCTACTGAGTATTATACCTAATAATATTATTACGTGCTCCTTGGATAACCCTAAGCCGTGTTTTGATATGTTTTATGAGGCCGTGAAGTATTCAAAAGATGGCTTTAGAACACAGCTTAACTCATTGAGTGATTACAATGTAGTGCGTTATTACACTACACGTTACGACAGTGCTTCATTAGCTATTCGACCATTAGTTGCTGATTATCAGAAAGTACGTAATGCAACGAAATGGATGATCAGTGAGTTGGAAGATGATTTTAAGCAAGCCGTGCTAGATGAGCAGCGCGCTACGAGTCTTTTAACCAGTTATTACGCCTATTTACCGGATTCGCAAAGTAACGCAGTGGAACAAATCCAAAAATTGGCGTATGACAATGCATGGTTTTTATTCAATGCCGCACAGTTTTGCCGAGATAACCCGTTTGGTACATCATGTGAGGTTGAAGTGCAAAAAATGAAAGATGATTGTACGCGTCGTGGAAAAACCTGTCCTGCAAGTTACGATGTTACGCAACTACAGCTACCTTCATCAGATCGTTTGGATTGGAAACAGTGTGAATTAGCTCGACAGGAAGCCGTTCGTGCGGGGGTGATCAGTGAAGATGAGAGTGTTAAATATCGCAATATGCGCTGGGCGCCAACGTTCATAAATGCCAAGACACCTGCAGTAGGTATATTAAACTGGCGATTATGTGAGGGTGCATTGAGTACTTACGGTACGGTATTTGGCACAGACTAAAGTAATGATAGAGCTAAAGTCAGAGACTTTGGCTCTAACAAGGACTGAGCATGAGACTATTATTTAGCTTTTTAATATTGTGCTTTTCGTGCGGTGTTGTAGCCCAGCGTTATTATAGTGAACGATATAGCCAATCTGATTTAGGGAAAGGGTTTGACCAAGAGTTACACCAAGAGCAGGACAGTTGTGTTACGGGGGATCTAAAATTTCATAGTGCGATGTCTGGCGAGCTTGACTACTTACAGCATCAGAACTCTGTAGCAATAAGTCGTAGAACGTTCGGTGAGATCCATGCAGGGGTAAACTTATTTATTGTTGCAGGTAGCGTTTCAACATCGATTAATCACCGAAATTCAACCGATAATTTGAGTTTAACGTCTCAACTACACCTTAAGCTTGATGAAGGGTATAGCACATTAGAAAACCGCTCGCTGGTGGCGGATTATGATAAAAAAGCATGTGGGGGTGCATTTATTTATCAACTTAATTATGGCCGAGATATATTTATTAATACACGTTTACACTTTCGCTCTGAAGCTGATTTTAAGCGTTTTGTCACGAAAATTAAAATACGTCTATTATTTTTTAAGAAAACCATCACTAAAGTGAAGTTAATTGAAAAATATGCAGCAAATGCAGTGTTAAGTATTGATGCGAATTCAAATGCTCCACTCCCCGCAGGTTTGACACAATTATTAAATAGTAATAAACAGCATTGCAGAGGAAGTGATATCACGCCTTGTTTGAATACGTTACAGCGTTTATCCGATTATGTATTTGGGGATACTGGATTTACGAGTGATTTAAATAAGTTAAAGAAAGTCCCTCGTAGTGTGGCGACGCGTTCTTATCAAGATTCTGGTCACTATGAGCTGATGGATGCTGCACAGGTACGAGTTGACCACCAATATGATCACATATGGCGCTCAGTTGAAGCGCGTTTTGGAGATGCTGTCCGACGACATACACGTGCTGAAGCATTTCTTACTATAGCGACTGATAATGAGTATGATGATGCGCAAATTGAATATGATATGGCAACTCAGAATTTATCTGAATTAAGCGTACTGCGAGAAACATGTCAGCAGAGGCCATGGCTTGGGGAGTGTAGCTAATTTATTCACAAATGAAGCGAGTAGAGTTAATTAGCAGAGCTGACAACGGCATATTGCTTTTTATAGATATTTAATTGCTTTATAAATCTACTACAGATCAAAAATAAAGATTAGGATTTATTCTTTTTAGATACACGAAGTGGTTAATATAGTCTTTATTTGTTTTTTTATTGGTTTTATTTTTCTTAAAAAAAGAATATTAGATTTGTTTTTGAAAAAAATATGCTTGATCTTGGTTTTGAATGCATGATAAAACATAATTAATCCATCAACAGGACAACTTTGCTCAATGAAAAAAACAACGCGCTTGTCATTACTGCTTAACCTCTTACTCATTAAATGTAAGAGCGGGGCGTAGTGCGCGTAACTGAGCAACTACTTTCAACCCCGCACATTGCGGGGTTTTTTATTTTTTGGGCCGAGGAATAGGGTATGCAGGATAAAGTTTGGATTTTTGATACGACATTGCGTGATGGCGAGCAAGCATTAAAAGCCAGTTTAACAGAAGATGATAAATTGCAACTTGCGCATGTGATAAGCCGCCTCAATGTTGATGTTATGGAAGTTGGATTTCCTGTATCTAGCCCCGCTGACTTCAGAGCCGTACAGCGTATTGCGACTGAAGTACGTAATCCAATCATTTGTGGTTTGGCACGCGCGGTAAGCAAAGACATTGAAGCATGTGGCGAAGCTCTGCGACCTGCAGAGCGTGGTCGTATCCATACATTTATTGCAACCAGCCCCTTGCACCTAGAGCACAAGCTACGTATGAGCTTGGATGATGCGACTGCTATGGCTGTTAAATCAATTAAATTAGCACGTAATTATACTGATGACGTTGAGTTCTCATGTGAAGATGCTGGGCGCACCCCACATGCAGATTTATGTCGTATTGTCGAGTCTGCGATTAATGCCGGTGCATCGACCATTAATTTGCCAGATACTGTAGGGTACGTTACACCTGATGAATATTCAGCCATGATCCGTCATTTAATGAATAACGTGTCGAATATAGATAAGGCACGCTTAAGTGTGCATTGCCACAATGATTTAGGTTTGGCGGTGGCCAATTCTGTTGCCGCGGTGCAAGCGGGTGCGAGACAAATCGAATGTACCATTAATGGTATTGGAGAGCGCGCAGGTAATTGTTCATTAGAAGAAGTGGCCATGATCATGAAGATGCGTCAAGACTACTTAAAAGTGCATACTGCTATTCGCAGTGAAGAAATTTACCGAGCATCCCGACAGGTCGCAAAAATTTGTAATATGTCAGTGCAGCCAAATAAAGCAATTGTGGGTGAAAATGCGTTCGCTCATAGCTCTGGGATCCACCAAGACGGCGTTTTAAAGGCGCAGAATACCTATGAGATCATGGCACCAGAAAGTGTTGGTGTACCAAACAATCAACTCAATATGACTTCTCGTTCGGGTCGCCATGTCATAGAGCATCGCTTATCTGAATTGGGTTATCAAAAGTCGGATTACGATATGGACAGTCTATATACTAGCTTTTTAGCATTGGCAGACCAAAAGGGTACCGTGTATGACTATGATCTTGAGGCCATGATCCACTTTAACCAAATGGGTGATGATGATGATCAATTTAAGCTTGAATTTGTCAATTCAACCTCGAATTCCCAGTCGGTTGCCAGTTCTACTATTGGTATGACAGTCGCAGGTCAATCTAAACAAGAAGCCGCAACGGGTAATGGTCCGGTAGAAGCGTCCTTTCTAGCCATTGAGCGAATTATCGGTATGTCTGTTGAAGTCATAGAATACAACTTAGACGCGACGGGGCAAGGTGCAAGCTCGCTTGGCCAAGTCGATATCATTGCAAAGTACAACGGACGGCAATATCACGGTGCAGGTCTTGCTGCTGATGTTGTTGAAGCATCGGTACGGGCTATGGTCCGTGTTTATAATCTTATTAACAGAGCGCAAAAAGTCTCTGATTTGAAACAACAAAGGAAAGCAGGATGAGCCAAGCAAGTTACCAAGTTGCCGTATTAGCCGGAGATGGCATTGGCCCAGAAGTTATGGCAGCAGCAGATAGAGTGCTAGATGCTGTGAGTGAAAAATTTGAGTTCAAGTTAAATCGTCAAACCCACGCGATTGGTGGTGCAGCCATTGATGAGTTTGGTAAAGCATTACCCGAGACAACATTGGAAGCGTGTGAAGCTGCGGATGCTATTCTATTTGGTTCAGTTGGTGGCCCAAAGTGGGAACACTTACCACCGAGTGAGCAACCTGAACGTGCTTCTTTATTACCGCTACGTAAACATTTCGGATTATTTTGTAATTTACGTCCTGCACAATTATTACCTGCATTAAGTGGTGCTTCTCCATTACGTGCAGATATTAGCGAGCAAGGCTTCGATATTTTGTGTGTACGAGAGTTAACGGGCGGGATTTATTTTGGTGAAAAAGGTCGTGACGGGGAAGGTGATCAAGAAGCTGCTTTTGATACCCAGCGTTATTCTCGAAAAGAAATAGAGCGAATTGCTCGCTTTGCGTTTGAAGCAGCTAAACTACGTAATAATCATGTCACGTCGGTTGATAAGGCTAATGTATTGGCATCCAGTGTACTTTGGCGTGAAGTGGTCACAGAGGTGAGTCAAGATTACCCTGAAGTTCAGTTGGATTACATCTATGTTGATAATGCTGCAATGCAGCTCGTAAAGCAACCAAGTCAGTTTGACGTGTTGTTATGCGATAACTTGTTTGGCGATATTTTATCTGATGAGTGTGCCATGATCACCGGCTCCATGGGATTACTCCCTTCGGCGAGTTTGAATCAATCAGGTTTTGGCTTATATGAACCTGCTGGCGGCTCTGCGCCTGATATTGCCGGTAAAGGCATTGCTAACCCAATAGCACAAATTCTAAGTGCAGCCCTAATGTTACGTTATTCGCTGGGTCAAGATGAAGCTGCACGCGCCATAGAAAAGGCTGTCGCTGAGGCGGTTGCAGCAGGTGTCGGTACACCAGATATATACCCAGAAGGTGGTTACACCACACAAGATGTGGCACAAGCCATAGTATCGCGAATTTAATTGCAACGAATGCGGTGACTTCCGTCAGGTTACCGCTCTATTTGAGGATGTAGCACGTGGCTCAAACCTTATATGACAAAATTTGGCAATCACATGTGGTTGCACAGATCAATGAACAAACCGACTTACTCTATATAGACAGACATTTAGTTCATGAAGTGACGTCACCTCAAGCATTTTCAGGCTTGCGTGAAAAAAATCGTCCAGTACGTTGCCCTGAAAAAACCTTTGCGACAATGGATCATAATGTCTCTACTAAAAGCCGGTCTTTAGATGCGGCCAGTGAGGTATCAAAAAACCAGTTGATGGCATTAGCTGAAAATTGTAAAGAATTTGGCATTGTGTTGTATGACTTAAATTCAATAAACCAAGGAATTGTTCATGTTATGGGGCCGGAGCAAGGGATCACTCTGCCTGGCACGACGATTGTATGCGGTGACAGTCATACCTCTACCCATGGTGCTTTTGGTGCATTGGCACATGGTATTGGTACTTCTGAAGTCGAACATGTATTAGCAACACAAACTTTACAGCAAAAAAAAGCCAAATCGTTAAAAATACAAATTAATGGTGTGCTTCGCCCAACAGTGACAGCAAAAGATTTGATCATGGCAGTGATTGGCGTACTTGGTACTGCTGGTGGTACTGGTTATGTGGCTGAATTCTGTGGTGCTGGTATTGAAGCACTATCGATGGAAGCGAGAATGACGCTGTGCAATATGAGCATTGAAATGGGTGCCAAAGCCGGTTTGATTGCGCCAGACGACATCACATATGCGTATTTAAAAGGCCGCCCGTTTGCACCTAGTGAGGAAGAGTTTGAAGCGGCTGTTTCATACTGGCGCACGCTTCATTCAGATGAAGGGGCGCAATTTGACAGAGTGGTTGAGCTGAATGCGCAAGATATACAGCCTCAAGTGACGTGGGGCACCAGCCCTGAACAGGTGATTGGTATTGATGAGGTTGTGCCGAACCCAGAGCAAGAAAGCGATTTAATTAAAGCTGATGCGATCCGCAGTGCTTTGCAGTACATGGGACTTGAAGCTGGGCAAAAATTAACAGATGCAAAAGTGGATACTGTATTTATTGGTTCTTGTACCAATAGCCGTATTGAAGATTTGCGTGCTGCGGCATCAGTGGTCGAAGGTAAAACAGTTGCGCACGGTGTTGAAGCGTTGATTGTGCCAGGGTCGGGTTTGGTGAAACAGCAAGCTGAGCAAGAAGGCCTAGCAGATATATTTAAAGCTGCTGGTTTTGAATGGCGTGAGCCTGGTTGCTCGATGTGCTTAGCTATGAATGATGACAAACTTGGCGCCGGTAAGCGGTGTGCCTCAACATCAAATCGAAATTTCGAAGGGCGGCAAGGGCGCGGTGGGCGGACACATTTAGTTAGTCCAGCGATGGCTGCAGCGGCGGCTATTGCCGGTCACTTCACGGATATAAGAGGGGAGGCATCATGAGTACATATCACCAAGGCCTATTAGCACCGCTGGATAAAAATAATGTGGACACCGACCAGATTATTCCTAAACAGTTTCTGACATCGACGAGCCGTGATGGTTTTGATAAAGCCCTTTTTTATGATTGGCGCTATTTAGATGATGGTGCGTCTAATCCTGACTTTGTATTAAATCGAGCGTGCTATAAAGGTGCATCAATTTTACTAACCCGTGATAACTTTGGTTGTGGTTCATCTCGAGAGCATGCACCATGGGCGCTTAAGCAATATGGTTTCAGTATTATACTAGCCGAAAGTTTTGCCGATATTTTCTTTAATAATTGTGGCAACAATCAAATGCTGTGTATCGCGCTCGCGGCTGACACATTAGAATCTTTATTCTCACTCGCTGAACAGCATGATGATATGCAAGTTGAAGTAGACTTAGTACAACAACAGTTACGCAGTCCTTATTTTGATGCGATTAACTTTGATGTTCGGGCCGATATAAAAGCCCGGCTATTAAGTGGGCTAGACTTTATTGGTGAAACAGAACAGCTCAATGACGCGATTAGTGCCTTTGAGAGCAAATTAGAATCTGAGCGACCATGGCAATAATGTGACTTTAGCGGTCCACTATATCAAGCAGTGGGTTAAGCGCATTTAATTGCAAACAACCAAAGGGCTAGTTACCCTTTGGTTTTTAATTTTTAGGAACATTACTATGAAATTTGTGGTTGCAACCGCACTGACGTTAATGGGCAGTGTCGCTATCGCTCGCCCAGCACCTTTGGTCTCTATCCCTAGCCATGACGCTTTTTTTGATAATATAGCAGCGCACTGTGGTAAAGCGTATGAAGGTAAAATCACAGTTGATAATGCAACTGGACCAAATTCATTTGCAGGTAAAAAGTTAGTAATGCACGTACGTCGTTGTAATGAGCGCGAATTGCAAGTGCCTTTTCATGTAGGCAGTGATGCGTCACGTACTTGGTTGATCACTAAAACGGGCAGCGGTTTGAGCCTTAAGCATGACCATCGCCATCAAGATGGTACTGATGATGATTCAACCATGTATGGCGGTCACACAACAGATGCAGGTTTTGCAAATGTACAGTCGTTCCCTGCTGATCAGTATTCAAAAGAGTCATTTGCTCGTCAAGGCATTCCCCAGTCGATGGGCAATACATGGCAAATGTATATATATGATGAGCAGTTCACTTACCGCTTAGTGCGTCAAGGTCGAGAGTTTAGAGTTGATTTTGATTTAACGAAGCCTATTACGCCACCAAAAGCGCCATGGGGTTATAAAGACTAATATATTATTTCGGAGGTTAGCAGTGACTCACTGTTAATTTCTGACAATAATTGTTTCCTATCACAGCTTAAGTGATTCAATTCATTGTAATACATAAGTAGCTGAACTATTTAACTCCCTTACAAGCAGCTTGCTTAAGCTTAATATGCTAGGCATAGAGGCACATTTTAATGCGACGTTGATCAATAAACCTTATGAATAAATAGAGTTTTACTTATTTATGCCATTTACTAGCTAAGTTTCATATTATTCTTAATATTTATGTAACAAAAATCAATTATGTAAGAGCCTTGAAATTACGAGGGGCCTGTTTTTATTTTTAGGAAATACATTTTTTTATAGAGGTACCTTCATTGAATTATATTTTTAATAAAAATGTAATAATTGGTGTTCTCGTATTTTGTATGACCAACAATTTACCTTGTTTTAGAGACGTTTATTTTTTTGCTGTCAGCAACATCTTTGAACTCGAATCTGCGACTATGAGCCATTCGTGTATTTTCCGTAATTTTCTATAAGTCGAATGGTACTATCAATACCGTAAGTGTTTCTAGAACCCTTGTCGCCATCAGTGTGATTAAATGAATATACCAGAGGATCTAGTTTATAATCTATTTTCCCTGGATTACAGTCGCTACAATGTTACTGATAAAGATAGGTTTTAATGAAGGGGGAACACTTCTAAGCCTTTACAAAGCAGTTGTATTCAATCTCAAATTCAGCAATGTTCCGTTTAATTGTGTGATTTTATTTAGCGTATCGTATGATTATTTTTACCTGTGATGCAATGCCTTGTTACTAATTATTAGCTGTTTAGATTTGTTATTAGCGTAATTGCGATGTTGGTTTTCTTCATTGTACATCATTAATTTTATCTAGTTCGGATTTTTAAAGAACAGCCTAAATTTATATTCAATTTAATCTCTTTAAATCTTTTAATTTAAAAGATGCGTTATGCCACTTTTTATTTAAGGAAGTATGATAACCAGCCTTTTTTATGCTACTCCAATGTTTCTAATCTTGCTTTATCGATAAAAAATTAATATTTTCATTATTATTTTCAGATGAATAATTCCATTTTTCGAGTAATTAAATCATGTTTCTTTAAAGAATACAGGCTTAGAGTAAGTACTACTATAGTTTTGTTACCCCCAAGGTGTGGGGGTTTTGACTTAATAAAATAAGTAGTAAAAACAACTCCCTTTCGATTAATTATTACACTAAACATAGTCGTGGTAGATACGGCTCCTTGAAAGAAACAGCGCTTCTCCTTACAAATTTCATGATGTTTTTATTTATTGCATACAATAGTATGCATACAAAAATAAGGTTAATGTGGTGTTAATTCGTTGTTTTCGGCATGTTTACTTTCCCGTTTTTGTCAATTAGGATGGACCCCTAACTTAAACGCATATAAGTATTTTTCCCTTAATATCAAATTGTATTTTTATGAATATGAAGAAGGATTTTGTGTTGAAAAAGCAAAGTAAAAGTCGATTAAAGTTGAAAATTCTCACGATAGGGTTACTTAACTTAGGGGTTGCCTATGCACAAGAGCCTATGTGTAGCGCAAGCTTTCAATTGGTAAATTATTCACCTCAAAAATGTTACTCGGAGTTTAGTGAGTCAGATTGTACCGATGTGTGTGCAGCAGCTGATCCGGAATATAGCCCACAGTGTTTTAAATCACTGGATTTACCGTGTGACGTGATTTCAGGATTGCATTCCACTGGCAAAGGCTTTCAAAGTCGTGATGATTATTCGTGGTTTCATGTATCTGATTTACTGACTTACCCAGAACTTATTTCAGAACTTCATATTTTTCAGCAAGAGTTGTTTGATGAGTTATATGGTGAGTTTGTCAATAAACCAAAATATTTTGGCTTTAGTCCAGCAAGTGATGAATTCCGACGGGTAAACTTTAGGTTGGATGTTCTTACTAAACTAGACTCTTTAGCCGCTCCTTTACGTTTTGCTGGGTTGTATAGACGCTATTCGTTAGGTCTATTATTGGAAGAACAGTTAAATAGATCAATCATAGATATTAAATTTAATATTGATAAGTACCCTTATTTTAATACAGCTCAGCGTCAATCGTTAAAAGCAGAAATTGATTCTGTATTAACTGTGAAACTACGTTATTGGGATTTATTAAAGCGCTATACACCAGCTCAAATTGCCAGTAGTCGTGTGGGTCATTTGAATAGACGAGTCAGAACATTGTCTAGGCTGATTAATGTTTTGCCGCTTGCTCTACAAGATAAAATGCTCGAAAAATCGCAATTACTTACACCACATATCGATATTGAATTGAAAAAATGTGACACAGGTATTTGTTATACGAAGATCACAGCACCTGAAGCGATGCCGTTCTATCCTGAATTTGATTATCGTTTGCTGAAGTTTGAGCAAGTACTAACTGCACTTAACAATGAAGCATCTGCATTAACTAATATTTATAATGACAATTATCAGGTGATCGAACCTAGGTTATTGAGACGGCCAGATTTTGCCGGTTTTGTGAGTAGCAAGTTAGTGGATTATAAGGCTCTACGTTCTCAGGCTAATTTAGAACGTTTAGCAACAGCAATAGACATAGCTTATTTGTCGAAAAACCAAACGGGTAAAGCGGTATTGGCTGCATTAACTGAGCGCAGTGACGTTACAGATAATATGGGTGTCACCAGTTTAAGCGCTTTTGGTACACAGCCTATTTTATTGTGTCAGGAGTTTAGAAAAATAAACCCTGAAATGGCAGCAATTCAGGATGAGGGCTTTACGTTAGCCATAGAAGCAAGAAGTTTGCTTTCACTTATGATTCGTGACGGGTATACGGCAGAGTTACTGACTCAGTTAGAGACAATAATCGCTCGTTTGAATCAACTCGCTGCTCGAAGTCAAGTGATTAGCAATGTCGAAATGTTTGATAAAGACCGATTAGTAACAATTGATTGGGATTTGTTTGAAGCATCAGCGTTAACTCATTCACGAGAGTTTATTGAGTTGGAGTATCTTGAATACAATGGCATGTTTTGGACACCGAACATGTCAAGAACGATCTCTGAAATTTTTCCTTCCATATACCATGCCGGCACAATGTCAGGGTCGCTTTTACCTTCAGGAGTAACTGCAAATTCTCAACTAAATAATTTGCAAATTACCTTTAGCCAAAGTGCTTTCCATGCTTGTTCTGCAAATAATGCCACGATAAATGCCGTTGTAAAAGTGACTGATGGACAAGGCACCGTCAGTCGTCAAGTTTTAACCGCTAATTTCGATCAACTATAAGTATTAATAAAGGATATATTATGAAAATGTTACTGCTAGCCACTTTGTCTTTGACAGGTGCTACCTTAGCTCAAGCAGCTCCAGTAGAAGTCTTTAATGCAGACACACAGTGTGCGTCAAGAATGACGGGCACGGGAGAACGATTTGTTCCTCCTTGTCAGTTCTCTTCACACAATATGACAGCCGACCGCAATACAGCGTACTCGAGTGACGGACTTGTCAGGAATGGTTCTTTTAAAACTATTTTGAATTATAACTTTGTCTGTGAGTCTCTACGACCTCTGTCTGTACGTTATACGTTGAGTGCTGGCTCCGATGCATCCGAGACCAATAGAATTGCCGGTTCACGCATTGATGAAATTAATACCTTATCTATGGTGCATGGAAACCATGATGCTGATTTAGTTTTCAATGGATTAGATGGTGTTTTGGGTTTTCAGGCAATAAAGCCCGGCTGTCAACTCAATGTTAATCAGTTGCTGACTTATCCTGAGCCAAGCTATTTTGGCCAGTTAGCCTCCCACTTAGTGACACATAATGGCGTGATAAAATCGCTAGTCAGTATTGCACAACCATCCACTAACAGCGTTCAATTAATCAGCTCAATCGATAACACGTTAGATCTGTTAAGCAACTTAACGTTTGATATTGAAGATCCAATATTCCTTGATCAAATCACAACCGCCCAAGCCGATTTAGAGCGTTCAAAGGCTGTTTTTACAAATAACTGCCGTGCCGGAAGTTCTTCATCTCTATGTACAGTAGAGCTTGCGCGTTTGCGTCAAGTTTTACAAGGTAATTTAAGTTGGAACGAGGCTGGAATTAGAAGTTTGCATACTTATTTGTCAGAGCAAACGCGTTGGTTATCTGGTCAATCAATCGGCAGAGACGCGCTTGTGCTTACAAATGCGGTTAACAGATTACGTAGCCGCTTGTAACTGATTTTAAAGAGTAAGGATTTATTCACCCAAACCGTAATAAAGGAAATGAAAGATGTACGGAAAATTAATAACAACTTCGGTTGTCGCTGCGTTACTGCAAAGTACAGCAGCAAATGCTTTACCGGATTTAACGACAGGTAATCCACTTGATGCACTTGGCATGTCAACGCCAGCAGGTGTTGGCAATATTATGTCTGACAGTGAGAACCCTTTAACGCTGCATGTCGCACCGGTACCTGTGAAACAAATCAATGGTTTATACGCAGAATTAGGAGGAGCAGGCCCTGGTTGTGATAACTATGTAAATACTAAAACTCAAGCCTACCGTCAGCTGGCAACACCGGTATTACAAGAGCAAGCGTATTTAAAAGGTGATTTTGTTAGTAACTGGTATCAGCTGACTTATGGTATTCCACGCGCCAACTTTGAAGGTCTTAATGAGATCAAGAAGGCGCGTAAGGTGATTACTGATGCAGCGCTAGCGAATCAAGGTTTAATTGATACATACAATATATTGAAAGCACAGTGGAATCAGCTAAACATTGAATTAAGTGCAGCCTTTGCTGAGCGTGACAGGTTAGAGCGAGCAAGAATATCGGAAGGTCAAGGGTGCTTTACGAGTAGCGGTGGTGATTTCGCCAAGTACTTTGAATGTATTACTAAAGTGACCAATAAGTACCAGCCTCTTGAAGCGGCTGTAGCCTCGACGATTAGTGATTTGCAAACGCAAGTTGGCAATATCAGAACGAGCTATCTAACAGCGAAAGGGGCATACGACGCATACAAAGAAAAGCTGGTATTGGCTGAAAGTAATGTCAATTTCCATAGTTTAATCATTAACTCGCAATCTGTTATTTCTAAAAATGCTTGGACATTAGAAACTGACGTTGTCAAAGAACATGGTAAGGCTTTAGTTGGATTAGCCAGTGCGGGTTATAACATTTGGGATAAAGAACGAGACCTGTTATCAACTGCATTGAGAAATTCAAATAACCACCAATTCTCAGCTAAACAGTTGAACTTGTTTAATGTGCGGGTGAACTCAGGGGTCACACGAAATAACCCTAATGTGACGGCATCTGGAGAGAGTTTATTTTCACGTAATGTTTGGAGTTACCCAGCGGATACCCTGATCAATAAAGATATCTTGAATGATTGGGCAATGCCGTTTGAGCGTGAAGAAATAGGTGACACTATCCACTTTGATGCAATGGATGAAGGGTCATTTGCATCAGGCGGAATTGATTTCTTTGTTACTCGTGATGCACGTTGTGGTGATTACAGCCAGACAGTAGAAGAGAATTATTCAGGTACAGAAAACAATGTATCTGTTTCTTGGAAAGTCACACGTAAACTTTGGGAACCACAACCAAATCGCGCAGTATTTGTTGCTAATTTAGGGTTGTCGTATAACTACTATGCCTATCCTGGTCCAATTTCTGGTGAGTGTTCTATTAATGTTGACCGTATGAATAGTTACTGGAGAAGTGTAGGAAAATCTACGGGTTGGAGCTGGTTTAAGCGTAAAACATCGAGCTGGGATAACACTGTTGAGACGGCAAGAGACAATATGGGAATGGAATGTAAGCTGGATCTTAAACCACAAACAAATGACCCTGATGAAGCTGCGCGTATCGCAGAAGAAATCGAAAGAGAGATGTACAGCGATATGTGGCAAATGTTCTTGTCGATCTATGCTAAATCTTATGATGTTGAGCTAGAAAAGCCAGAGCTCCAAGATCCTAAGAAAGAAGCTGGGTTAACTGAGATATGTAACAGTCGAAATACATATTGTCGTTATAGCAACATTGTTCTTAAAGCATTGAATGCACTCGGTGGTACTAAAGCAACGGGTACAACGTCACATGTTTCTCGTCAATACGGAAAAATTTATAAACGTTTTGATAAGAAAATATGGAATGTACAAGAAGGCAGTGCATTAGTACAAGTTAAGGTATGTGTTGATAACACGCAATGTAATTAATTTGCGTTTTTAAAGGGGGTTCTGCCCCCTTTTAATCATGTTTAATTTTAGGATTTGGATATGAAAATCAAAGCAATTGCTGCTGTTATCGCCGTATCTATTATTGGTTATGTGGGGCTTTCCAGTAAAGAGATTGCTTTAACCAATGAGGCAGTAACTTCCACTTCAACAACTGCAGTGGCCTTAGAAGATATTGAACTTACTACGAGTAAAGAGATAGCTAAACCTGTTGGTATTAAAAGTAGAGAGAAAGGTGCTCAAGTCAGCGTAGAACAAGAGACGAATGTACAGGATATAGTACAAAACGCCATTGATATCGATACCAGCGAAGAAGACAAATATTACGACTTCATTATTGAAAACTTCCCTGAGTTGACTGAAGACGTCAATACATATCGACATGCGATTAAAGAGCAGCGGCAAAAAGTGAGTGTGTTTAGTGCACATATGAGCGAAAGAAATAAACAAGTGTCATTGTCAAAAAATATTGATAGTGGTGCTGATAGTGCCTTGAAGGAGCAACAGGATATTTTGTTGGCGCAAGCAAGAGTACTAGGACAGCAAGCTATGGCGCTGAATCAAGCGATTAGAGAAGCGGCCTACAATAAGTAGCCACTAAGGAGATGAAGTAAATGAAATGGACAGAAAGCATATTAGTTCCCCTTTGTTTTGTTGTGTCAGCATGTGGCAGCAGCGAAGGCCACAGTGACACCGGAAACACAGTACTTGTAAGTAACATTAAGCCAGTCGCGAAAATTGTAGATATGACTCCGATTAAAGCGATTCAAACGCCATTGAAATTCAATGGCACGGATAGTTCCGATGCTGATGGTGATGCCTTAACTTATCACTGGAGCTTAGTGCGAGTGATCGATCAGAAAGTGATCCCCCTAGAACAAAATACCGGCAATGAAATAGCCGTCAGTGTCGCGGAGCAAGGTAATTACTCTTTGCGACTGTATGTGAATGATGGGCATGAAGATAGCACTGCAGCTCAGTTTGAGTTTTTGGTACCAGAGCAAGCTGCACTTGTTGCTGATGCGGGCAGAGACTTTACTGTTAAAAAAGGGCAGGTGATTTCATTAAGCGGGGCAAATAGCAAAGCAAGTAATGGAACAATATCGGAATATCACTGGAAAATTCTTGATAAACCAGCGGATAGTAGTGCACGGATCTTTAGAAACCAAAGTACTAAAACTAATTTTGTCGCGGATGCTGTAGGTACATTTATAGTGCAATTATCGGTGACGGATAAAGCTGGGTTGACGGCACAGGATTCGGTTGTGATCACCAGTGATGCCATTGATGTAAACTCGCCGCCAATGGCAATAATTAATGTTGAAAAATCAACATTAGCACCTAATGAGATTATTAGATTAGATGGTTCTAAAAGCCATGATCCGGACCGCCTAGATCGTTTGAGCTATCGCTGGTCTGTGTTATCGGCTCCTGAGAATAGTCAACCGGTTGTGAGTAAAGCATCCGCAAAGAGAGCATCTTTCTCCTCGAATATCGACGGTGTTTACGATGTGCAATTAGCGGTTACCGATCAGCATGGAGCTCAGGATGAGGTGGTGCATCAATTTATAGTTCAATCAGAAAATCAGGTACCGATTGCCGTTTTAGGTTCGGATAAAGTGGTTAAACTATCTGAAACCGTGTCTTTATCCTGTGTATCTTGCTTTGATCCAGAAGGTGAACAGCTCAGCTATGAGTGGTTATTATTAGGTGCTCCGCAAAGTAGCGCTGCGCAGATAGTGTCAAGTCAGTCAGCTGTTACAGAGTTTACTCCGGACGTTGATGGGGAATATTTAGTTGCAGTGCGAGTTTCAGATGGACTGCACTCTACAACGTCTAATACTCAAATGTTTGATGTAAAGGCAAATCAAAAACCAATCGCGCAAATAGCGCCTATATCTACAGTCGCTCTCGGCTCTCAGATAGTTTTGGATGGGACGGGCAGTTCAGATCCTGAAGGTGCAGACCTTACCTATGAATGGCAGGTTGTTTCGCAGCCAGCTAATGAGGTGCTTGATACATCTGTAGTGGGTAAAGCAATGTTGCAAGCCAGTCATACGGGCACCTATGTATTTTCACTCAAAACCCACGATGGCACACAATACTCCGATACAGTTACACAAACTGTTTTAGTAACACAAGATAGAGCGCCAGTGGTTAATATTCACGGTGGAGATAGCCAAAGTGCACGTCTTGGAGATCAAGTTACCCTTGATGCAACAGCTAGCTATGACCCAGAGGGCGAAGCACTGGTTTATCAATGGAAGCTTGTTGCACCAGCAGGTTCAAACACCGTCATGGATGATAGTCGTACTGGGCTATTGAACTTCACACCTGATATAGCAGGGCTTTACGATGTTAATTTAACCGTATCAGACGCAGGCGGGTTGCAGACCAGTAGTACAGTCACTGTTACGGTCACAGAGCAAATGGATGATCTCCTGTCAGGGACAGTAAAAGGTCGTGTAGTTGATACTGTATTAAATGGTGTGCCAAATGCGGTATTTAAGATAAATGACGAGTTACACACAGCCGGTAGCGACGGGTTTTATGAATTTCCAGTAAAAGTGGAAAATGGCGCAGTAATAACGCTTGAGACACACGATGAGCGCTTGGTCAGTGCTAAGCATATTACGACTCATATCAGTCAAAATGACTTTATTGTAAATGTGGGTGAGTCATTTGTGCCAGTGAATCAGGTTGTAGATACTTATATTTGGGGTTGTGCTGGCTATACCGGGCCACAAGAGGTAAGCATTAAATTTAAAATGGTAGAGACTTTCCCTACCATGGACAAATTCACAGCCCAGTTTGAAAAATCATTTCTATTTACTGTTGAAGGTAATAAAAAAATCTCTTTACCAGCAACAGCTACATACGAAGTAACGACCGATGACAATATAACTATATCGCCATCGGAATCGACTAAAACTATATATTACGCTCCTGATTTTGGGGCAGTTAATATAATTAATATCTGTAATTAACTTTTCAATAAGGAAAATTAAAAGTGAAATATCTATCTATGCTTTTTTTGTTTATATCTATTTCAGCTAATGCCGTAGTACCTATATATGTGAGTGGTGAGAAGTTTCAATATAATGAAAGTGACTTTGACCCTATTATAGAACGAGGTCATGTCATTGGTTATGAAGCTAATATTCCAGTACATGTGGATCTAGAAGACCCGTTCTACGGTTATCCAGAGCTGGTTTTCGATATGAAATCTGAAGTCAAAGGCAGTATTGGGGCAGCCCCAATGTTTGCCGAAATGTCAGCTGTTTGTTCTGATGATGCATCAAGCGTTGATATTGGTCGTGATGCTGACATTATTATTAAAAGAGCAGGAGTTGTTAGAAATGCACGTTTCTCTATTTACAATAGATTACGTACAAATGGAGTTTGTAAAAACTTGAATGTTAAAATTGAAAAGATTCACAGCTCAGTTGCTGATACAGAAGCTTATGTTGATAATTTCAATTTTGATTTAATTGTTTACTTTGGCTACTAAAGTTAAAAATAAAATCAACAGAGCGTTTTTTAACAGTTACATTTAAAATAAAAAATAAAAGGACTACTTTATGAAAAATCTTATTACATTGGCTGTACTTTCGGTAGGGGCCATCTCTTTTCAATCTGCTGCAAATGAGCAAGAGAGTGATTTAGCACTATCGAAAATTGACCATTCCGCGCAAGTAGAATTAAACAATACAGAGCAAGCTGAGTTTAACGATATTGTGTTCGGACCTCACTGTTGTTATGAAAACCCAGGCCAACCTGGACAACCAGGTCGTCCAGGTCGTCCAGGTTGTCAAGGGCAACCAGGGCAGCCAGGATTTGCTTCTGTATCAGATGCGGAAATGCTCGCTGCGGCACAACCTTCAATGTTATCAGCCCCTATTTATATTGGAGGCGCTCGCTATACATTGACTAAGTCTAATTTTAACCCTGTCTATGAAACACGTGTAATTTACGATCCTTGTTATTTTGAACCACCTCGCACTTATCGCCAACTTGTTGGGTATGAAGTGTCATTCCCAGTTGATGGGGATTTTGGTCAAGACCTAATTTATGATCTGGTAGGTCGCTCAAATAAATCAATGTCGCTATCGGCATCGTGCGGAAGTTTCTCAGGGTCTGATTCAGGTAGTAAATATGTCATTTCTACTCGTAAAAATACCGGTGGAAGCTGTGAAAATATGCATGTTAAATTTAGATTTACGGGGTCAGCACCGAGTTATATTAATCTTAATGTTACTATTTCAGAAGAAATATAATAAATTAATTTCTGTTCCTCGTCGTAGCTACCTTACTACGTACGAGGTGCTGATTTTATATTTTTTAAATCATTTGTATTTATTTTTAATTTTTCTTTGAATGTCAATTTATTTTTAAATGGTTATGTGTGGTGCTTTTGTTTTTTATTTGTTAATTAGCTTAACTTGTTTTATATAATTCATATTGCGTGGCGCTAACTGATTTGTTAATAAATAAAGTTTGTCTTTTCCTCGTTGCCAGAGGTATTGAGGAAAGATCATTAAGATCCGATTTTAACGAATTTAGAAAGTATTTAAGTCTTTCAAATAAGTGAAAGTATAAGGAAATTATTTATGAAAAAACTATGTATTTTAGTCGGTATGATTGGATGTATGAGCCAAGCATATGCACTAGAACAACAAAAAGTAGTGACCGTAAACCAAGATGTAATTACGTTATCGATGGCAGATTTTCAGCCTATTACAACAAATTGGGCTAATCGTGAAGTGACAACGGGATATCAAGCTTTAATCGATGTTGTGGGAGCCGAGTCAAGTTTGGTGTTTCAGGGCAAAGGTGAGCTAACGGCTAGATGGTTTGCTTCTAATTTTGGGATGACCGCAAAAGTATCATGCAGTGGGATTCCCATCGGTATGGATAAAGTGTATGGCTACCGTATTAACAGAGTGTCAACGCCAGCTAGCCCAGAGATATCAGAACTTAGACATAATGTGGGTGCATGTACTCAACTGAAGATCGAGTTTAACAAAGAAGGCAGTATTAGCCGCCAATTTTACACTCGAATCCAAGACATCAATTTCTCATTGTCAGTTAAAGGGCTCAACAACACATCGGGAGGAGTTTGATTATGTTTAAAGTAGCCGCAATAGGACTAGCGTTTATGACGACTAGCGCAGCAATTAACGCATCTGAAATGGAAGTCTCATTTACAAATAAAGATATGGTGCAAAACGGTGCAACTTATTCTTATGCGCTAGAGACCATGAATACGATTAATGCGTCGGTATTAGAAGTTGATATTCGAATCCAAGGTGAAGGAGACTCAGTTTTTCAAATGCTACCAGCTTGTACTGAGTGGCAAGGCAGTACTTGTGTTGGGGCAGCAAAAGATATTTTGCATAGTGAGTTCTTGCACGAAGTTGACGTTTCTGTGGAATGCAACGGTCAAGCTCTTTATCAGAAAACCAAAAACAATATTGAGTTTACTAATGAAGAAATAGTGACGACGGCAAGTCAGCTTGCATTTGTTCACTCTGAAATAAAGCTTAATCGGATTGAGTGCTCAGATCTTAATGTCAATGTACGTACAGTTAATGGTGCTAATGATGCCATTATTACAGGCGTTGTTCGCTTTAAAGATTCAACGTCAATTCCCACTTTTAAAAATTATGATGTAAATTTATGAAAAAAATATTAGCGATAGGTAGTCTTTTATGTGCAGTAAATGCGTTTGCTGACCCTGGTAGTGTGTCTGTTGGTGGTAATGTTGTCGAGCTTCGTTTTCAAGACTTCACACCCATAACAAAACCATATGCAGGCCGGGAAGCTGTTGTGGCATATGAAGCGACATTTGAGATGGATGGTGATTTTGGGCAAGACCTTACTTATAAAGTTGGTGGCAAGTACCATACACGATGGTTCGTTGGTTCTATGGCTGTATCACTATCGGCTACATGCACTGGACCTGGCCTTGCAGCGCCAATATTTCTTGGTGAAGATTTAGCAACAGGCTTCCGCTACGACCGAACTTCATACGAAGCTAATCCGAGTTTTTCTAATGACCTGAATACCGGTGGTGAGTGCCAGACTATGACGGTTAGACTAGATAAAGTGGGCCATTTGAGTCGGCAGTTTTACACTAGAGTGACTGATCTACAATTTAATGTGCACATTATAGAGAAGCAGCCAAACTAGTCTTCTATTGAGGATATGTAAAATGAAATATGCACCTTTGCTGTTGCTGAGCTTATTTACATGTACAGCTTCAGCTTTACCAATCATTGTGAGTGGTGAAACGACTTCACTTACAAAGTCAGATTTTACTCATGAAAAGAAACTTTTTGTTTCTGAAGGTGGCGTAGACAGGTATGCAGAAGTAGCGTATCAAGTTAAATTACCGCTTGTACATACAGCGGGTATATCTCAATTGGATGTCCATTTGAGTGGCTCGGTTACGTCTGCATGGTATTCATCTAATTTTGGTATGACCGCTTCATTATACTGCAATGACACAAAGATTGGGGAAGACACTACTTTTGGTGTTAGATATGAGCGAGTCAGTTACAGAGTTAAGCCTAGTATTGTAAAAAGCTCTGTTCATATCCCTGCTGGCTGTCAAGAAGTTACCGTACGGTTAGACAAGGTAGGCAGTATCGCTCGGCAGTATTATACGAATATAAGGGATATAGATATCAATGTTTATCTATTGGCACCGTTTTAAACGGTAAATCGTATAGTCGCATTGTATAAATAAGGTCAATTTTTTCGCTTTTAAAGTTGACCTTTCTTCTATTTATAGAGAACCTTTGTATTTCTGTATGATATTAGAGCGTTTTTATATGAAAATCAGGGTTAGAGATTGATTTTTGCACGAACT
>NZ_JAGJEF010000249.1:0-369 GCF_018100875.1 Pseudoalteromonas sp. MMG012 | reverse complement strand
ACGGATCAACATATTAATAGCGCTTAAAGAGTCGTCAGACTACGGCGCAAATACAAGCATGTTACGCGACGTGCTTAAACGCTTTGGCCTTGGGTGTAGCCTCGACCAACTTAAAACCCTGCTTAACTGGCTAGAACAAAACGGCTACGTTAAAAACGAAATACTCAGTGAAAATACATGGGTTGCCCGTATCACCCCCTTAGGTATTGATGTAGCTGAAGGCACCAGCACAGTACCTGGTATTAAACGCCCCGCACCTCGGAGCAATTAAGTATGGATAAAGTCAGGCGTAGTAAACCGAGTAAAGTTGACGAGTTGCCCGAAGACATTAAAAAAACGCTAGATGAGATGTTGCGTGATAGTGGCAAC
>NZ_JAGJEF010000248.1:0-369 GCF_018100875.1 Pseudoalteromonas sp. MMG012 | reverse complement strand
GCGGATCAGCATATTAATAGCGCTTAAAGAGTCGTCAGACTACGGCGCAAACACCAGCATGTTACGCGACGTGCTGAAACGCTTTGGCCTTGGTTGTAGCCTCGACCAACTTAAAACCCTGCTTAACTGGCTTGAGCAAAACGGCTACGTTAAAAATGAAATACTCAGTGAAAATACATGGGTTGCACGCATTACTAGCGCAGGCGTTGAGGTTGCTGAGGGCTCAAGCACTGTGCCTGGTATTAAACGCCCCGCACCTCGGAGCAATTAAATATGGATAAAGTCAGGCGTAGTAAACCCAGCAAAGTTGACGAGTTGCCCGAAGAGATAAAAAAAACACTTGATGAAATGTTGCGGGATAGCGGCAAT
>NZ_JAGJEF010000247.1:0-371 GCF_018100875.1 Pseudoalteromonas sp. MMG012 | reverse complement strand
CGTATGTCTTTTTCACGTTTGTGTGCTGCCATGGCTGTAGACTCAAGTCGCTGAGCGGCTAGCATCGCATCTTTAATCATGCCTATGTCAACGTCGTCATCTTCATCAGGGTTGAGCATTTGCTTTTGCATAGCACTAAATAATTGAGAACGACCCATTTCTAAGATCATTTTTGTGGTGTCGCCAGTGGGCTTGTCGCCAAGCTCTGCTGTCAATGCTTGCGTTGTTGCTCGCAGTTCTCGTAATCGTTTACCTATGGCCTCCGTTTTTTGTGCATGACGACTTAGGCCAGAGCGTGAAATGGTGGCTTCTTCATCTAACCCCGCATCGAGGATCTGTTGATTAATTGCGATCAAAATATCAGCTTGAGA
>NZ_JAGJEF010000246.1:0-385 GCF_018100875.1 Pseudoalteromonas sp. MMG012 | reverse complement strand
ACTTGCTAAAGTATTTTGTATTGATGTGTGTGCATATGCGGTGATGAGTAACCATACTCACATTGTACTTTATGTAGATGATATAAAAGCTAAAAGGCTGAGTGATAAAGCGATTATTATCAGATGGCATAAGCTATTTAAAGGCACCATACTGTCTCATAAGTCCCTTCAAGGTGGACGGTTAGACTCAGCGCAACAATATTTTTTAAATAAAGACATTGAACAATTTAGAGAACGTTTATCGAGTATCAGTTGGTTTATGCGGGTACTGAATGAAAGCATTGCCCGAAAAGCGAACAAAGAAGATAACTGTACAGGTAGGTTCTGGGAAGGGCGCTTTAAATCACAAGCTTTACTTGATGAAGCGGCACTAGCGGCCTGTATG
>NZ_JAGJEF010000245.1:0-387 GCF_018100875.1 Pseudoalteromonas sp. MMG012 | reverse complement strand
ATGGTTCGCTTTCACGGCGAGTAGATAATCAGCTTCTTTACCCACTATTTTTTCTGCAATTGACTTTTGACACCCCATTGCGTCAATTGTTACTAAGCAACCTTTTATCTCCAGTAATTCAAGGAGTTCCGGTAACGCTGTTATTTCATTTGACTTTTTATCAACAGGACACTGTGCCAAAACAACACCATTTTCGCATGCAAATGCACTGACCATATAAAGCGCATCGCGTCTATCTGATTGATTAAATGAACCTTTTAATCTTTTTCCGTCAATAGCAATTACTTCGCCCTGAGTTAATTTGGAGCAGGCTTTCATCCAAGAAGAAAAAGACGCTTGAAATTGCGTAATGTCTATACGGCTCATTACACGGGCAATTGTGTCATG
>NZ_JAGJEF010000244.1:0-389 GCF_018100875.1 Pseudoalteromonas sp. MMG012 | reverse complement strand
CTCCTAACAAGGGTTTTCAAGCCGGACAAATTACAGTTGGCTTTTTGTTCGTGCCTCACTTATTTTAGCCAACTGCAATTTGCCGCTTAAAACGGCGTTGAGGCTGTAGAATTACTTGTTTCAGGAACTGATCTTACACTGATAGACTTGTTTCCTTTTTAACCTTGAATCGTATGGGTTACTGTGATCTAATAGATATTATTCATCCGCGGTAACCTGTTATGGCCAACTACAAGCCAGACTTATCTTGCCAAAACAAATTCATCCCAATCAATTTTTATGAACAAATTCTGCCAGGTACATTTGAGTATGCGCTTTGTTATATTGTTGAAAATAAGCTCGACTTATCGGGGTTTGATGCAGGGTATAACAATGATAAAACGGGCGCG
>NZ_JAGJEF010000243.1:0-398 GCF_018100875.1 Pseudoalteromonas sp. MMG012 | reverse complement strand
GTTTTCTTTCGATTATCGAGTGTTAATAAAATTACTCTCGCACATAAATTTAATAACTAAGTAATGGAGTTACAAATGCCAAAAATTGCACAGTATAAAGAGAAGCTGTTAAACGAATTTGAAACAAAATCAGATGACTGGACGTATGGTCACTTTGAGAGACGCCTTGGAGAGCTTCGTTCAGGAACTAGTTATCATGATGCTAAAGGCATTATAATAGACGCTCATAAGGCTGGGAAATGGCCGGAAACAGTTAAGAGATACCTCCTCACAAATTATAGAACTCATGGCAATGTTAGTGGTGAATTCAATTCTGTATTTAGTGATGTTTGTTCTGCATTATCACCAGCAGAAAAGTCTACTTGGGGAATTGATTGGTAGGCTAATAATACAAAAAA
>NZ_JAGJEF010000242.1:0-403 GCF_018100875.1 Pseudoalteromonas sp. MMG012 | reverse complement strand
TCAAACATAATCATAAAACGGTTTAGAGCTTGCTTCCAGTGATGAATAGGCATTGTCCACCTCTTGGAAGCATCCATTATCGCTAAGTACACCACCTTTCTAGCCGATTCATCTGTTGGGAACAGTTTACGTTTCTTAGTCGCTTTTCTGATCACACTGTTCAGAGATTCAATAGCATTTGTCGTGTAGATAGCTTTACGGATGTCTTGAGGGTAGCTAAATAGAGTATTGAGATTATCCCAATGAGCCGTCCAGGAGCGACTGATTTGAGGGTACTTTTCATCCCATTTATCACCAAAGTGCTCTAACGCTAACAGGGCTTCATCTTCTGTTGTTGCTTGATAGATTTCTTTTAAGTCAGCGGTAATGGCCTTGTAGTCTTTCCATGGGACGTATTTCATTG
>NZ_JAGJEF010000241.1:0-407 GCF_018100875.1 Pseudoalteromonas sp. MMG012 | reverse complement strand
ATTTCCTCAACTTGTTGTTTAAATTTATCATTGCCAAGTACCCACATTTTATCTGTGGCTGTTTTTATTTCCTCAAGCGTATATGGCGGAATGTCACTTTCAAATAATGAGCGGTATTGTGCTTGCCTCTGCTCTGAGCTAGTACCTAACTGCGCATATAAATCATGTTCAGTAATAAGCTCGATGACCTTCCCTACAGCATTATGCTGATAGCTAGACCAAGTATATTCAGCAGGGTGCTGAACCATGCCTGCTCTCACTGGATTTAGTTCAATATAACGACTCACCACTAAAAAGTAGTTATCACTATCAACCAATGTGGATTTAAAGCGCCCCTCCCAGAGCGTACCTGTGCGTTTATAAGCTTGGTTGAAATACCTTACGTAACAACGCCCAAGCGACTGCAT
>NZ_JAGJEF010000240.1:0-409 GCF_018100875.1 Pseudoalteromonas sp. MMG012 | reverse complement strand
TAATACTGTGCCATCTGATTGCGATACACTTTGTACGCGGTTGCTGTTGCCATCGTAGGTATAGCGCGTTTCATATACTTTACCATCGGCAATGCTGTTATCGGCTGGAGTTAAATCAACTTTCACTGACGATAAACGCTTATTCGCATCATAGCCGTAGTACACACGCGTATTAGCACCGCTTTTTCCTGCTTGAGTGCTACCAGATTGGGTTTCTAACTGCGCTATCAGCCCTTGTGCATTGTAAATCAGCGCGGTTTTTTCTGTGCCCGTCGACGTTTTAGTTAAAATACTACTCGCACGCTCACCGGTATACTCAATGGTGGTTTGGTGACCTTGCGGCCCCTGCATGGCAGTTAAACGCCCCGCTGCGTCATAGTGCTCTTTGGTATTAGTACCATCAATTTTG